>JAWLFT010000141.1:2133-3989 GCA_041685435.1 Roseovarius sp. | reverse complement strand
GGTGGCCATGCCCACAAGGTGCTGCAGCAGATCGTGTTCGCCCTGTCGGGCAGCTTCCGGCTGAGCGTCGACGACGGGGTCGACAAACAGGAGTTCTGGCTGCGCAACCCGCGCCAGGGCGTCCTGATCGACCGCCTGATCTGGCGCGAGATGGACAGCTTCAGCCAGGGCACGGTGTGCATGGTGCTGGCCTCGGATCCCTATGACGAGGCCGATTACATCAGGGATTACACGCGCTTTGAAGAACTGGTGAGGGCATCATGAAACCGTTTGGCAAGCGCATCGCCCACAGCCTCACACGGCGCTTCAACGCAAGGCTCTACAGCTTGGCCAAAAGCAAACCGCCCGGCCCGTTCTGGGATCGGGTGTATCACGAGACGTTCTTTTTCCGGTGCCACGGACGATATCCGCGCAAACCGTGGCTGTTCAACGACTACCTGCACAAGATGAAGGTCGATGGCACGCTGGCCGACGCGCTGCGGGTATACGTCACGGACAAGGAACTCTCCAAGCGCTTCGTCACCGAGACGATCGGCGAAAAATACGCGGTGCCGACCCTTGCCGTGCTGCGCAACGCAGACGAGATCGACGCGTTCGCGTTTCCAGAGACATGCTTCATCAAGGCCACGCATGGATGCGGCAGCAACATCTACAGGAAACCGGGCGACGACGTGGATCGCGCGGCGCTCAAATCCTGGCTGTCGCATGACTACTACGAGTTACACCGCGAGCCCAATTACAAGGGCCTGCACCCCAAGATCATCGTCGAGCCGGTGATCTTTTCCGGCAGGGAGTTTTCCGAATACCGGGTGTTCTGCTGGCACGGCGAGCCGCGGATCACGGTGATGAACGTGATGGACCACACCCGAGTGAAGACCATAACGCACCGTGTGCTGTTCAACAGCAAACAGGAACGCCTGCCCTTCTCACTGGGCTATCCGGCCCCGCCGCCCGAGATCAGCATAGACCCGCCCGCAAACTTTTCCGAGATTCTCGCAGTCAGCGCAGAGCTTTCGAAACCTTTCTCGCTGGTCCGCGTGGATGTTTATTCCGACGGCAAGGAGCTTTTCATCGGCGAGCTGACAAACTGCCATGCCGGGGCAACACAGAATTTCCTGCCACGCGACAGCGAAGACGCGGCCTCGAAAATTCTCTTTTCAGCCACCATGAACGGCCAAGACACACACAATGAAAACCTACCAATGCATCCACAAGTACCCGCCGCACATTCCCGCGTTCGAGCGGCGGTGGGGGATCGGTGACGGCTCGAGCTTTGCCGAGATCCATGACGCGCTGATCCGCGACGGCTATGCGTCGGTCTACCGCCTCGTGCCCTCGCCGGGCCATCCAGGTGACGAGGTGTTCTTCACGGTCTGGAATTACGAGCGTCTGCAGTTGACATGGGCGCGCGAGCACGGGCTGCAGACGACGGATCTCGATGACATCCGCCGCGCACAGATCGAGAATTTCGGGCCGGATGTCGTCTATGATTTCTCGTCCTTCAACGCGCCGGGCTTCGCGCAGGAGTTGCGCCGCAGCTACAAGGGCGCGATCCTTTGCTGGAACGGCTTCCTGCAAGACGACGACCCGCCGGTCAATCCGGCCTATGACGGCTATGTCTCGCTGCACCGTCCCTATGTCGCGCGCTGGCGCACCAAGGGGCATCCGGCGCTGGAGTTGCAACCCGGCATCGACCCGGCCTGGACCGAGATCCCGGTCCCGCATGTCTCGGACCGCCCCGAGGATCTCATCCTTTACGGGCAGATCACGCCGCACTTCAAAGGGCGCGCGGATCTCGTGAAAGATGTGGCGCACGCGGCGTCCGCTCACGGCTTTCGCTTCACCTGTCATGCTCA
>JAWLFT010000141.1:0-2033 GCA_041685435.1 Roseovarius sp. | reverse complement strand
GAGGTGGAGGCGTTCGAGGCGGACTGGGCCGCCTTCTGCGAGGCCCGGCATGCGGTCGGGCTGGCCAACGGGCTCGACGCGCTGACGCTGTCCCTGCGCGCGCTCGATATCGGCGCGGGCGACGAGGTGATCGTGCCCTCCAACACCTATATCGCCACATGGCTGGCGGTCTCGGGCGTCGGGGCTGTGCCGGTGCCGGTGGAGCCGGACCCCGCCACCCACAACATCGATCCCACCCGTATCGCGGCCGCAATCACGCAGCAAACCCGCGCGATCATTCCCGTCCATCTTTACGGCCAGCCCGCCGACATGGACGCCATTCTGGACATCGCGCGCGCGCACCGTCTGCGCGTCGTCGAGGATGCCGCCCAGGCGCATGGCGCGCGCTACAAGGGCCGGCGCATCGGCGCGCATGGCGACATCGCCTGCTGGAGCTTTTATCCCGGCAAGAACCTTGGCGCCATGGGCGATGCCGGGGCGGTGACCACCGACGACGCGGACCTCGCCGAGCGGATCGCGCTGTTGCGCAATTACGGCTCGCGGCAGAAATACGTGAACGAGGAGGCCGGCGTGAACTCCCGCCTCGACCCTGTCCAGGCGGCGGTGCTGCGGGTCAAGCTTTCGGTGCTGGACGAGTGGACCGACCGCCGCCGTGCGATCGCCGCCTGTTATGCCGAAGGGCTGGCCGGGGCCGGCCTCACCCTGCCGCATGTCCCCGACTGGGCCGAGCCTGCCTGGCATCTCTACGTGGTGCGCAGCCAGAACCGCGACGCGCTGCAGGCCCGGCTGCAGGAGGCCGGCATCGGCACGCTGATCCACTACCCGATCCCGCCGCACATGCAGACCGCCTATGCCGGGATGGGCCTCGCACCCGACACCCTGCCGCTCGCCCGGCACCTCGCCGGCGAGGTGCTGAGCCTGCCCATCGGACCGCACCTCACCCCGGAGGATGCCCGCGCGGTCGCCCGCGCCTGCGCGTGACAACCGGCCCACCGCATCGGGACCCGCGCCTTCGGCCGGTCAAGGCCCGGTCCGGCAGGCCGCCATCAGATCCTTCAGAAACGCCGCGCAGACCGGGCTGGCGCTGCGCCCCTCGCGCAGGATGACGCCCACCTCGCGCTCGGCCGTCGCATCGGCCAGCGGCAGCGCGACCAGATCCGGCGGCAGAGACACCGTGGCCAGCCGTGGCAGCAGCGTCACCCCCGCCCCCGCGCGTACCAGCGCCAGCAGCGAGATGACGTTGCGCGCCTTCAGCGCGGAGCCGGCGATCAGCGCCTGATACGCCTCGGCCCTGATGGCCGTCGCAGCGTCATTGGCGATGACGCGCTCATCCGACAGGTCCGCCCAGTCAACAGCGGCCCCGCGCCCGGCCAGCGGATGGCCGCCCGGACAGACCAGCCGGAACGGATCACGAAAGAGCGGCGTCAGGTTCAGCCCCGAGCCCGCAGGGATCGGCCCGGCGATACCCAGTTCCACCGTGCCATCGGACACCAGCGCATGCACCGTGCGGCTGTCGGTGTCGACCAGTTCGATCGTCACCCCCGGCCGCGCATCCAGAAACGCCGCCAGAAGCCGCGGCAGAAGCTCTGCGGCGACCGACGGCACCGACGCGATCTGCAAGCGGCCCTGCCGCCCCGCCGCGAGGGCCTCTATCCGCTCGATCGCGCGGTCGTGATCCCGCAGCACTTCCTGCGCGATGCCGAGGATCTCGTCGCCAAGCGGCGTCAACCTGTTCTTGCGGTCATTCTGGAACAGCGAGGCGCCGAGATCCCGCTCGAGCTGGCTGAGCGTCATCGAGACGGCCGACGGCGTTCGGAAAAGCCGCGCGCCCGCGTCCCGGATATTGCCGCAATCCGCGACATGCACGAAAGTCCGAAGGGCCGTGACGCTCACCATACCCGGAAATTGCAGGATTTCTGAAATTTGCGTAAGAAGAATTTGATTGCGCTGATACCGATCCCTCCGCACACTCAAGGGCGATCTGGACGGGGGAACCCGGAGCCGCCCCTCGGCGAGCGGCACGAAGAGGACGG
>JAWLFT010000071.1:0-16484 GCA_041685435.1 Roseovarius sp. | reverse complement strand
GATCGCGCCGCCGCGTCCCCGCGCCCAGAAGCCCCCGCACCTCGTCCCACGCCCCATCCTCGAGCTGACGCCCCTTCGGCGTGTGCCGCCCCTTGCCGGAGCCGCTCTTCCTCCAGATGCCGTCGCGATCGTCCAGCGGTGTCATGATGCTCTCCCTACCTTTTGGCTCGTGGCATACCACATCAGGAAGGGTGAACGTCAAATGCTTATTTCTGATGCCATGATAAGCAGCGCTTATCTGATGACCATCAGGGCGCGCCGCAATGCATCGACCGTCGGCAAGCCGGGATCGCGAAGCGGCGTGACGATGGTGACGTTCTTTTCCAGCTCCGGTTCGGTCAGGCGCAATGCCACCGTCCCTGCGGGTTGACCAAGGGCCTCGATCAGGTGCCCGGGCACGACGGTGGCCGACATGCCCTCGGCGGCCAGCACCATGGCCGCGAGGAAACCGCTGGTTTCGACACTCACGGTGGGAAACAGACCGAGATCGTCAAACACCTTGTCCAGTATGCGGCGATTCTGCATCCCCGGTTCCAGCAAGGTCAACGGCAGTTGCGCAGCCTCTGCCCAGGTCACCTCACCTTTCAGGCGCGGCGCAAGATGGATCGGCGCCAGCAGGGTGTAGGTTTCCCTGTAGAGATCCTCCACCCGCAAGAGATCGCGCGAGACCCCTTCCCCATAGGTGATGCCGGCATCAAAAAGGCCGTTTTCCAACCCCTGCTGGATCGCCAGGGATGTCGCCGTCTGGATGCTGACCTTGACGCCGGGATGCGTGGTTCTGAGTGTCTTCACCGCCCGGGCCGCAAAGATCACGGCCGTCGGCACGACCGCGAGCACCAGCTTGCCGGTGATCTCGCCCTTTGCGGACCGAAACTCCTGTTCCAGGATCTTGACGTCATCGACAATCTTGCGGGCATGGCGCACCAGCGCATCGCCCTCGGCCGTGAAGCCCTGAAACCGGTTGCCGCGTTTCACGATCGGCGTGTCGAGCTTTTCCTCCAGTTTCCTGATCCGCATCGAAAACGCCGGTTGCGACACGCCGCATTCCTCGGCGGCACGCGCGAAATGCTTTCGACGTGCCAGCGACGCCAGAAATTCGAGCTCTCTCAGACTGATCACGTTGGCCTCCGTTCAAACCGCACCTTAGCGGGGCTGTGTCCTTTCGGACAAGGATCAGTCGCATTGACAGAATCAGCATTGTGGGATACCAGGAACCAGGGAAACAGGAAGGTGCCGCACCATGATGCTCTCGGAGAACCAATCCAAGGAACTGCTCTGTCAGTACGGTGTTTCGATTCCCGAGGGCCGCCTCGCACACAGCCCGGAACAAGCCGAAAAGCTCAGCAAGGACATCGACGCACGCAAATACGTTGTGAAGGCTCAGATCTCGGCCGGTGGCAGAGGGTTGGCCGGCGGCATAAAGTTTGCCGCCACGCCGTCCGCGGTCGCCAGCGAGGCGCGCGCGCTTCTGGGCTCGACGCTGGTGACCGACCAGACGGCGGCGTCGGGTGAAACGGTGCACTCGGTTTACGTGGAGGCCGCGATCGATATCGCGAAGAACTACTATATCGCCATTTCCTTCGATCCCAATAGCGGACAGCCCATGCTTCTGGCCTCCGCGTCGGGCGGGGTGGAGTTCGAACAGCTTGCGCGCATGGATGAAAGTGCCGTCAAGGTCCATCTTCTGGGCGACACCGACGCGGCCCGGGATGCGCTGAGCGCGTTCCTCGAAGGGGTCGGGATGGAAGGATCGGAAGCGCTGGATGCCATCGAAAGCGCGCACAGGGCTTTCTGCGAGAACGATCTGACACTCGTCGAGATAAACCCCTTCGTGCGGACGAAAGACGGCAAGTGGATGGCGGTCGACGCCAAGATCGCACTGGACCGGAATGCGTCCTTCCGGCGCCCGGAATTCGACTCGATGATTTCGGACACGGGCCTGTCCACCAGCGAAACGGAAGCCCGGAAGCACGACATCAACTTCGTCCAGCTGACCGGCAATATCGGTGTGGTCGCCAACGGGGCCGGGCTCGGTCTCGCCACCAATGACATGATCACGGATGCCGGCGGAAAACCCGCCAATTTCATGGATATCCGAACGACGGCGCGCAGCTTCGACGTCGCCAGAGGCGTTGAGATGCTGCTGTCGGACCCGCAGGTGCAGGTTCTTCTGCTCAACATTCATGGCGGTGGCATGACGGCGGCCGACACGGTCGCGGAGGGTGTCAATTTCGCCTATTCCCGCGCCAAGCGTAAACTTCCGGTCGTCGCCCATATGGCCGGTCACAATGCCGAATGGGGCATGAACATACTTCGGGACCGGAACGTGCCGGTTGAAACCTTCGACACGATGTCCGGTGCGATCCACCGCGTCGTTGAAATTGCAGGCACCGGGAGGGCACGCTGATGTCGATCTTCGTCAATTCCGACACCCGCGTGATCGTTCAGGGCATGACGGGCCGGTCCGGGACGTTCTACACGGATCAGGCCGCGCGGTATGCCCCCTGTTATGTGGGCGGTGTGCGCCCGGGCAAGGGCGGCACCCATCATCTGGATCTGCCGATTTTCAACACCGTCAAGGAGGCGATGACCGAAACCGGGGCGAATGCCAGCCTCGTGATCGTTCCGGCCCCCTCTGCGGGCGACGCCATGATCGAGGCGGTCGAGGCCGGTATCGGCGTTGTGGTATGTGTGACCGAACGGGTACCGCAACACGACATGAGCCGGGTCAAGACGGCGTTGCAAACCTCGGACACCATCCTGATCGGGCCGAATTCCCAGGGCATCCTGACCCCGGGGCAGTGCAAGATCGGCGTCATGCCGACCCGGCTCGCGATGCCGGGGCGGATCGGGATCGCCTCGCGCTCGGCCTCGCTCACATCCGAGATCGTCGCGCAATTCACCAAGGCGGGCATGGGTCAGTCCACGACGGTCGGAATTGGCGGCGACACCCTGCATGGCGTGAATTTCGTGGAATGCCTCAAACGGTTCCGGGACGATGAGGGCACCGATGCTGTCGTCCTCATTGGCGAAATCGGCGGCCGCGACGAAGAGGATGCCGCAGCCTACCTGGCCTCGGTCGACTACGGCAAGCCCGTCGTCGCGCTGGTCGTCGGGCGGTACGCGCCGCGCGGGCGTCAGATGGGCCATGCCGGCACCCTGTCGGTGCTGGGCGGAGGCTCTGCACAGGACAAGATTGCAAGCCTGCGCGATGCCGGCGTGATCATTGCCGCGAATGCCGACGACACCGTCGCCGCCGTGAAGCGGGCGCAGGCCACACCCTGACATGGCGTGTGTCAGCGCCCGTGGGACAGATCTGACGTTTTCGCAACCAAGGATTTCCGGGTCATCGCGACCATGAAAGATCAAAGGTGATCTCGAAGACGCGCTGAAAGGCCGATTCCGTTATCCTGCCGCGCGGCCCCGGGACACCTCTCAAGAGCGGGCATCGCCGTGCCGATCAAATCGGGGTGTTCAGCAGGAATCGTCTGAAAAACGGTACACGTGATCCGCCCATGCGGATCGCGACCATGGATCCCCTCCAAGCTCTGGGCTCTTCGCCGGAATGATCCTCGGATTCGGGCCTGGTCTGCCTTTGAGTGAAGCGGCGGGGCTGGTGCAGCCCGAACTGGCAGAGGTGATCGGGCTGTGGCTGGCACTGCCCCCCAAAAAAACGGACCATTCAAAATGGAGAGTTCGTTCTCGTAACGTTCGAAGCGAGGAGGAGAACAGACGCTGCGCAAGTCAGGTGTCACCGAAGAACAGATCGTGGGGATCCTGCAGGGGTATGCGGCCGGGGCGCAGGTCTCGGATTTGTGCCGCAAGCACGCCATGTCGGACGCGACGCTCTACACGTGGAAGGCCAGGTATGGCGGCATGACGGTGTCCGAGTTGCGGCGCCTGAAGGATCTGGACGCCGAGAGCGCCGAACCGAAGCGCCTTCTGGCCGATGCCATTCTGGACAACGCCGGCCTGAAGCGGCTGCTGGCAAAAAACTTCCGACGGTTCGGCATGAGGCCGCCATGCGTCCGAGGGCCATGCCGGACCACGCCGCCGCGATGCCGTGAAGATGCTGATGCCCGCGTATCGGGTCACGGAGCGGCGGGCGTGCAGGCTGGTCGGGATGTCGCGGTCGAGCCTGCACAAGAGATATGGCTACAGGCCGAGGCGACCTCCAGCCGCATGGAGCGCATAAGCGTCTGCAAGACCCAAAGCCAGGGCTTTCAGGTAAGGCGTGTGCAGCGCCCCTATCGGGGCGCGGGTAGGAATGCAGGCTGGAATGTCAGAATCCTCCCTGCTCGAGGGCCACGACATATCCCAGACCGGCCGCGAGGAGCACACCAATTCCGACCGCCACCGCGATCTTCAACGCCGACCACGGGCGTTCGCCCTGAACCCGCCCGGTCCGGGCATTGACCACGAAACGGTAGGTCTGCCCGCGATATTTGTAGGCGGCCAGCCAGATCGGCAGCAGAACATGCTTGAACGTGACGGCGCGCACCGCCGTTTCGATGTCGTGGATGCGCTGCCGGTCCCCGCCGATATCGAAGCGCACGTCGCGGGCGATCACCGCGTCCATCTTCCGGCGGGCCTGCGCGAAACCGGCCTCGATCGATACGGAATATCCCTCGGCGCGGAACCCGGCGAGGTATTCCGGCGCGTAGGGTTCCAGCGCCGCCAGATCCCACGGCTCGAGCCCGTCGGTGAACTCCTTCGGCAGCGCGGTCGAGGCCAGCACGAGCACATCATCGAAGAACCGCGACACCCGCCCAGAGACGCCACGCCAACGGACCTTGGGGATGCGGACCGTCTGGCGTTTGCCGTCGCGGACGACTGTGCGCGTGACGTAGTAAACGGTGCCGCGCTCGCCGCGGTAATCCGACTCGGTGTCGGCGTCGAAGGTCCAGTAGGGCACGTAGATGCCCTGCATGCGGCGCCCCTTGCGCGCATAGGCCTGCAATCCGTTCGGCGCGAACCAAAGCCCGCCCAGCCAGTCGGTCATCGCGCGCCGCGCCGCGCCCTCGTCCAGCGCGAAGGGCAGAAGGGCGCGCGGCTTGATATGGCGATGCGTGCCGGTGCCGGTGACCAGGGGCGAGGCGCAGAACGGGCATTCGGTGGCATGGATGTCGCGGCCCAGCTCCACCTGCGCGCCGCAGCTTTCGCAGGCGGTGACGCGGGTCTCCTCCATCTCCTGCGCGGGCAACTGATCGCGCAGGGCTGTGGCGAAGTCCAGCTCGCGGATGCCGCCCTGCCACGGGCCGCCGGTCTCGATCTCGCTGATATGACCGCAATGATCGCAGATCAGGTGATGCGCGCCCGGATCATAGCGGTAATCCGCGCCGCAGCTTTCGCAGGGAAAACGGTGCTCGACAGGGGCGGGCTGTGTCTGCGACATGACGCGGTCAGAGGATGTGATGAATGGCGCGCGGCGTGATGCGCCGCAACGCGCCGTCGCCCAGGGCGGTATGCCGCCACAGAGTGAAGACGGCATGCAGCGCCGTGACAGCGAGCAGCGCAAGAAGCGATGTCCGCGCCTCGACGCCCGGCAGCGGCAGGGCCAGGGCTTCGGCCACCAGCGCCACCGCCCCCCAGCCGAGCAGCAGGTAGATCCCGCGATGCAGCCACGGATGCGCCGCGCGCACCGCGCCCTCGAGTTTTGGCCCCGGTCCGTTCATCAGCCCGAAGACCAGCGCCAGCCCGCACATCGTCAGCGCCGAGGCGGCGTATGCGAAAGACAGCCACGCGGTCGCCCCGCCATCACCCAGAACGAACAGCAGCAGAACCAGGTTCAGCCAGTGCAGCGTGATGGTGGCGGGTCTGCGCATCGGCTCAGGCCTCCGGCGGGGGTGGCGGCATCACGGTGAAGAGCTGCGCCAGTTCTGCCACCTCCTCGGCACGCATCCAGCCATCCTGACCGGCGGTCCAGACCTGCGTGTCCCTGGTCAGCCCGCCTTCGGTCACCATGCGGCCCATGCGCGCCTTGGAATAGGGGCCGTGGGTCTGGCCGTTTTCGGCGATGTGCCAGACATGCTCGACCGGGGGTGGCGGCGGTGCGGCTGGCGGCTGTTCCGGTGGAGGGCGCGCGCCCCATGGTCCTGCCTGTGGTCCGTGATCGGCCATCTGTCGGGCCATCGCCATGCCCATCCCCATGCCGAGACCCGCGCCGATACCGCCACCGTCCGAGGGGTTCCGGGCTGCCGCCGACATCGATTCGGCGGTGGAATACTGGGTGAACTTGCCCAGATCGCCGGCCAGCCCCATCGAGGTGCGCTTGTCCAGCGCCTGTTCGACCGCGGGCGGCAGAGAGATGTTCTCGATGTAGAATTCCGGGATCTCCAGCCCGTACTCGGCGACCACGGCGGTGATCTCTGCGGCCACCAGACGGCCCAGATCGCGCGTGTTGGCGGCCATGTCGAGCACCGGGATGCCCGACCCGGCGATGATCCGGCTGAAGGCCTGCACGATGATGTTGCGGATCTGGAAGCTGATCTCGTCCATGGTGAACTCGCCATCCGTGCCGACGATCTCGGACAGGAACCGGCCCGGATCGGTCACCCGCACGGTATAGGTGCCATAGGCGCGGATGCGGGTCGGCCCGAACTCCGGATCGCGCAGCAGGATCGGGTTCCGGGTGCCCCATTTGAGATCGGTGAAACGGGTCGTGGCGACGAAGTAGATCTCGGACTTGAAGGGCGAGCGGAAGCCGTGATCCCAGTGCTGGAGCGACGTCATCACCGGCATGTTGTTGGTCTCCAGCATGTAGAGCCCGGGGGTGAAGACGTCGGCAAGCTGCCCCTCATGGACGAACACTGCCGCCTGCCCCGCGCGCACGGTCAGCTTGGCGCCGTACTTGATCTCGTGGCCCTCACGCTCGAACCGCCAGACCATGGTGTCACGGGTGTCGTCGGTCCAGTGGATGACATCGATGAACTGGCCGGAGAGGAAATCGAAGATGGGCATTGGGTAAACTCCTGTGATCGCGGAGGTCAGACCGGCCCTCCGCCGCGTCTTGCGAGCAACTGCCGCAGGATCGGGCGGGCCTCGTCGAGTGTCAAGCCGGGACGCAAGGCGGGATCGTAAAGCAGCTCCGGCAGGATCCCATCAGGGCGGGTCAGCAGAATTCATTCCGGCCATGATTAGGATGTCGCCGCAGCGCCGGGACAAAGGTTGCCAGACACCAGAAATCCAAGGACACGCAAACCGATGGACGTAAGCGGTGTTTCAGAACCGTTGTGTTTTCGGCTTGACGGCGGGACGGTCCATCGGAGCGGGTCGTCGATCCGGCTTTTCGGATGGTCCGCGGCGATGGCGTCGGGCATGGGCCCAGCAACAGGCCACGGTGACGGGATCGCCGCCCACACGCGACGGTCTGGTCCGCCGATTGAAACCGGGAGACCCGTCGATTTGCAGGATGCCATTGAAGCCGCTCAGAAACTGTTCGGCGCTTTTGCCGTACCGCCCGGGGGGCATGGAAATAGACCACTCCGGGCGGATCGTCACCGCCCAAACTTCGGGCATTCCCGCGCCAGAGCCCACAGAAAGCCGGTTTTCGTCGCCGCGCGGCCGGGATCGGGCACAGGGGCCGTTGTTTCACCCATGAACAGGTCGAGGCTTTCAGATGTTCAGCCAGCCGATCAACGACGGGTCCGGGATGGAACGGGGCCACACCCACCCAATCGGCCAGCGTGAAGCGACGTATCTCGATCCCCCACCGCGGCAGGATCTGGCTCTGGCGATATGCTGGCTATTTGAAGCAAGGTCATCTGCATTCTTGCACACGAGGATGCCGGCAATGAACGCCTCGGCGGGCACCAGCGCAGTCAAGCCGTCGTGTCCTTTTCTGGGCTCACGGGCTGTGGGGACACCCGAATACGCACCCGACTGGGTGCAAAGATCATGCGCCACCGTCAAGGGCCTGCGCAATCTCCGCAACCCGAGCGGCAGATGTCGCGCCGTTCAGGCGGATCGTCACAGACGCCAAAAAGACGGTCGATCTATGCCCGGCCAGTAGTGGCCTCGGACACCGCCTGCGCAGGCTCCGTGTCACACACACCCAGCGGCGCAAATTCCGGCTCCGCTTCGAGAACAGGCAACACCAGCTTGCCATTCCGCGCCCGCCGCCATTTCGACATGTGGTTTGCCCGAACCGCGTATTTTGCAGCCACCGCGTTTACCGTCGCACCCGGCTACAAGCCGCGCCGGCACATCCTCGGGCCACCGACGCCGCCCGTCTCTTGGATCACCCTCCCGGGCGACCCGGGAAACGCCGTCCCTGTTATCCAACAGGAACGGACTGGAAGATCGCGGATATCAAAAAACGGGTGGGGGTGATATTTCGCTTGCCCGTCAATCGGCCACCATCACTCTTTTCGTGGCAGGAAGTTCCTTCATCCCGGCCAGTCCCCTAGCGCAGCCGCAGCACCGGCGCGCGTCCCAGCGGGATCGGCCCGAGCCGCACGCGCCCGCCGGAGAACGTCAGCGGGATGTCCAGCGTTTCGCGGTTGCCGTTCATCCGCGCCAACAGGCCGAGGCTGTTCTCGACCGTCGAGGCAAGGCTTTCGGGCAACGCGCCTGCGGCCTGTGCGACCGCGATCATCTCGCGCCAGTTGCGTGCCTTGAGGGTGATCTCCCCTTCGGGCAGGCCGTCGGGCGTCACGTCCACCTCACCCGCCGCCTGAAGGTGCAGCTGTCCCCAGAGCCCATCGATCAGATCGACCTCGATGCGGGTCGGTTGCGGGCGGGCAACCTCGATCGCGCTGCGGTCCCAGACCTTGTCGAAGGTCACCGTCAGATCGGCCTCCAGCCCCGAGATCTGGTCGGGCAGCCGGCCCTCGGGATCGAGCCGCGCGCGCCACGGAGGCGACAGCGTCAATCCTTCGGCCGACAGCCCCAACCGGTATGTCCGGTCCTGCCGCTGGTCCGCGGCCAGCGTCAGCGCGCTCAGCGCCGTCACCTCGTCCGCGCGCGCCTCGGGGGTGATCTGCAGGAATTCGGCGGTCAGCGTCAGGTTTTCCGGGGCAAAGGCGCTTCCCGGTGCGATGCGCAGGCTGGCGCGCATGTCGCGCGCTGTGAGACGGAATTTCTGCTGCGGGGTCGCGATCAGCTGGTCGTCGGGCCACACGGCGATCACATGGTTCGGCCGGTAGCTGAGCGTACTGAGTTGGAAATACGGTGCCTCCCATGCCCAGCCCGTGAACGGATCGGCCAGCACCAGATCGCTGAACCCGGTATCGAAGCGGTTGGGAAAGCCGCGCACCTGCATCTCGGAGGTCTCCGCGACCCAGCCCTCGGCCCGGCGCGCCTCGAACCAGTCGGCAAAGCCCTTCGCCAGCCCGCGCTGCCCGATCACCCAATAGGCCGACCAGCCAAGCGCCGCGATCACGATGATGGCCAGCAGTAATCTCATGACCTGCGCCCTTTCCTGCGGTCCGGCTTCTGTCTATAGCGGGTGCGATGCAAGGAACAGGGGAAATGCGGATGTGGGTGTTCGGCTATGGATCGCTGGTGTGGAACCCGGGCTTTGACGTGGCCGAACGGGCGATCGCGCGCCTGCCGGGCTATCACCGGAGTTTCTGCATGCGCAGCATCCACCACCGCGGCAGCGAGGAGGTGCCGGGCCTCGTGCTGGCGCTCGACGAAACAGCCGGCGCGCAGTGTCATGGCGTCGCGCTGCGCGCGCATGACAACGAGGCCGGTGACGTGCTGGCCTATCTGCGCGAACGCGAGCTGGTCTCGGCGGCCTATCTGGAGACGCGGCTCGATATCGATCTTGCGGATGGGCGGCGGCGCACTGCGCTGACCTATGTCATCGATGCCGATCACCCGCAATATTGCGGCGGCATGGATCTGGAAGAGCAGGCGCGGATCATCGCGCGGGCGCATGGCGGGCGCGGGCCGAATACCGAATACCTCTACAACACCACCACGCATCTCAAACAGCTTGGCATCCAAGACGCGGAGCTTGACTGGCTGGTCGACCGCGTGCGGCAGATGTGTGGATAAGTCCTTGGCTTGACAGGCCAAGACGCGTAGGTTGCCGGTCACAATCACCGTGTCAGGAGCGTCCACATGGACAAGCCGGGCCGCGAGGTCGAGCCGCAGTTTTCATACCCCTACCGGCAGATCATGCTCATGGTCACGGCGCTGGCACTGACCGGGGTCGGGGCGTTTCTGGCCCT
The DNA here is from genome assembly GCA_041685435.1 of Roseovarius sp. GTDB lineage: Bacteria > Pseudomonadota > Alphaproteobacteria > Rhodobacterales > Rhodobacteraceae > Roseovarius. The sequence continues at coordinate 6,306 of JAWLFT010000071.1, read as the reverse complement.
GCCGCGTGTCCTGCCGGTGTTCGAGGCCAATCCATGGCTCAACGGGTTCATCTTCTGCGTGTTCGTCATCGGGGTGATCGCGACCTTCTGGCAGGTGTTCCAGCTGATCGGATCGGCGCGCTGGATCGAAGGCTTTGCCGCACAGCGGCCGGGCCATGACCTGACGCGCGCACCGTCGATGCTGGCCCCGCTGGCCACTATGCTGCGGGCGCGCGGGCGCCGGATGCAGATCGACTCGACCTCGGCGCGCTCGATACTGGACTCGGTCGCGCAGCGCATCGACGAGGCGCGCGAGATCACCCGCTACATCGTCAGCCTGCTGATCTTTCTGGGGCTTCTCGGCACATTTTACGGGCTGGCCACGACCATTCCGGCGGTGGTGGACACGATCCGCAGCCTTGCCCCGCAACCGGGCGAGGAAGGCGTCGACATCTTCAACCGCCTGATGACCGGCCTCGAGGCGCAGCTTGGCGGCATGGGGGTGGCGTTCGCCTCGTCGCTGCTGGGGCTCGCGGGATCGCTGGTCGTGGGCCTGCTGGAACTGTTCGCCAGCCACGGGCAGAACCGCTTTTACCGCGAGCTGGAAGAATGGATGTCGACCATCACCCGCGTCGGTCTGGCCGAGGGCGACGGCGAGGACGGCGGCGCGGGGGCGGTGGCGCATGTCCTCGACCACATGTCCGAACAGATGGACGCGCTGCACCAGATGCTCAGCCAGTCGGACATGAGCCGGGCGGTGGTCGACCAGAAACTCGGCGTACTGGCCGATTCCGTCGAGCGTCTGACCCACCGGATGAGCGATCAGAACCCGGTTCAGGTGGCGTTGATGCGGCTCGCCGACGGGCAGGAACGGCTTATGGAGACGCTGGAAAGCCGGGAGGTGCCCTCGCATGACGGGATCGATGCCGAAAGCCGCATGCGCCTGCGATCGATCGATGTGCAGATGCTGCGCATCCTGGAGGAAATCAGCGCCGGGCGGCAGGAAACCATGACCGAGCTGCGCACCGATCTCGCCGCGCTGACCCATCTGCTGGGGCAGGCGCGCGACGCCGCACCATTGCGCACCCGTCCGCATCACGCTGACGCGGATCGCGACGGGGAGGGCTGAGCATGGCGCTGTCGCGGCGCTCGGGCAACCGCTTTCAGGGCGCAATCTGGCCCGGTTTCGTCGATGCGATGACCGGACTTCTGCTGGTGCTGATGTTCGTGCTGACCATCTTCATGGTTGTGCAGTTCGTGCTGCGCGAGGAGATCAGCGGACAGGAATCAGAGCTTGACGCGCTCTCGGCCGAGGTATCGGCGCTGTCGCTCGCCCTCGGGCTGGAGCAGGACCGCAGCGCCACGCTGGAGGAACGCGTCGGGGCGCTGACCGAAACCCTCGGCGATGCCCGCGCCCGGCAGGAGGAACAGGCGCAGCGGATAGAGACCCTGCGCGCCCGCAACACCGAGCAGGCCGAGGCCCTGCGGACTGCCCGAGGCCGCATCGCCAGTTTCGAGGATCGAGTGGCCGGATTACTCGCGGATAGCGAGGCCGCGCAGGAGCGCATGGCCGAACTGGCCGGTCAGCGCGACGAGCTGGAAGACGCCCGCGTCGAGCTGATGAGCGAGAAGGAACAGCTTGACCTCGCGCTCGCCGGCCTGCGCGACGAGGTCGATGCGCAGGCCGAGGCCGCACGCCTTGCTGCCGCCCGCCGCGAGGCTCTGGCGGCCCTTGTCGCCGATCTGCGCGCGCGCAACCTCGAGGCCGCCGAGGCACAGACGGCCCTGAGCGCCGAGGTGGACACGCTTGAGGACCGGTTGAGCGAAGAGCAACAGGCCCGCCTCGCCGAGGCGGAAGCGGCCGAGGCCCTGCGCGACCGGCTGGAGGGGTCTCAAGCCGAACTGACCGCGATGTCGCTCGCGCTCGAGCAGCAGCGGCAGCGGGCCGAGGAAACGCTGACCCTTCTGGCCGCGGCCGAAGAGGCGCGCGACGATCTCGACAGCCAGCTGGCGCAGGCGCTTCTGGATGCCGAAGGCGCGCGCACCGCCCGCGAGGGCGAAATCGCACGGCTGGAGGACCAGCTTGCGCAGGCCGAGGATGCGGCGCGCGATGCCGAAGCCGTGCGCGCCGATCTCATCCGGGCGCTCGCCGCGCAGCGCGCCGCAGAGGCCGAGGCCAGCCAGCAGATGACCCGCGCAGAGGAACGCGCAGCCCTTCTGTCAGAGGCCCGCGCGCGGCTGAGCGCGCAGGAAGATCGCGCCACCGAGGCGCAAAAGCGGCAGGGGCTGCTCTATTCGCAGGTGGCGGCCCTGCGGTCACAACTCTCGCGTGTGCAGGCGATTCTCGACGAGACACGCGACAGCGAGTCGGCGGCAGAGACCCGTCTGGAAGAGCTTGGAAGCGCGCTCAACGCAGCCCTTGCACAGGTCGCCGAGGAAGAACGGCGCCGCCGCGAAGCCGAAGAAGAGCGCGCCCGCCTGCTCGAGGCCGAAAAGGAGGATCTCGAACGCTACCGGTCGGAGTTTTTCGGGCGCCTGCGCGACATCCTGGGCGAGCGTGAGCGCGTCCAGATCGTCGGCGACCGCTTCGTCTTCTCGTCCGAGGTGCTGTTTGACCCCGGAGAGGCGGATCTGTCCGAGGTTGGCGAGGCGGAGATCGCCAATATCGCCGACATCCTGCGTGGCGTGATCGACGAGATCCCCGAAGAGATCGACTGGGTTCTGCAGGTCGATGGCCACACCGATGATGTGCCGATCATCGGCAGGGCGCGGTTCGAGGATAATTGGGAACTCAGCCAGGCACGGGCGCTGTCGGTGGTTCAGTACCTTGCGGACGAGGTGGGCTTTCCACCCGAACGTCTTTCGGCCAATGGCTATGGCGAGTATCAGCCGGTCAACCCCGCCGACACGCCTGCGGCGCGCGCTCAGAACCGCCGGATCGAGCTGAAGCTGACCACCCGGTGACGGGGGCTCGCCGCAGGTTGCCATGGTTCGTTTTCGGGCTTTATCTATGTCGATAAGACATGACCGTAGGGGGCTGACATGACGCAAGACAGCTATGATATCGTGGTGTCGGGTGGTGGCGTCGCCGGGTTGACGGCGGCGGCGGCCTTTGGCGGGGCAGGATTTTCCGTGCTCTGCGTCGATCCCGCCGCGCCGGTGACGGATCGCGACGCGACAGGCTCCGACATGCGCACCACCGCGATGCTGCAACCCGCCCGCGATCTGCTCGAACGCATCGGCCTCTGGCCCCGGCTGGCGCCGCATGCCGCCGAATTGCAGGTCATGCGGATCGTCGATGCCGGCGGGCCCGCGCCGGCACCGCGCGTCGTCAAGGATTTCGACGCCTCCGATATCTCGGACCAGCCCTTTGGCTGGAACCTGCCCAACTGGCTGCTCAGACGCGAGATGGTGGCGCATCTGGACAGCCTGCCCTCGGTCACGTTCCGTCCCGGCATCGGCACGCGCAGCCTTCTGACCCGTGAGGCCGAGGCGCTGGTGGGGCTGAGCGACGGGTCCCGCGTGCGCGCCCGGCTGGTGATCGCCGCCGACGGGCGCAACTCGCCCATCCGCGAGGCGGCAGGAATCGACGTGACCACGACGCGCTACGGGCAGAAGGCGCTCGCCTTCGCGGTGACGCATCCCGTCCCGCACCACAATGTCTCGACCGAGATCCACCGCTCGGGCGGGCCGTTCACGCTGGTCCCGCTGCCCGATCACGCGGGGCAGCCCTCCTCGGCGATCGTCTGGATGGAGGACGGCCCCGAGGCCGTGCGGCTGGCCGATCTGCCTGTCCCGGCCTTCGAGAACGAGATGACGGCGCGGTCCTGCGGGCTTTTCGGACCGCTCAGCCTCGCCTCGCACCGCACGGTCTGGCCGATCATCAGCCAGGTCGCCGACCGCATGTATGGCGAACGCGTGGCGCTGCTGGCCGAGGCCGCGCATGTGCTGCCGCCCATCGGGGCGCAGGGGCTGAACATGTCGCTTGGCGATCTGCGCGCGCTTCTGGATCTGGCCGAGGCCGCGCCGCAAAACCTTGGCGCCCGCGACATGCTGGAGGCTTATCACCGCAAGCGCCATCTGGAGGTGCGCGCCCGGGTGACGGGGATCGACCTTTTGAACCGGGCCTCGCAGCTGCACGCACAACCCTTGCGCGACGCGCGCGCCATGGGGCTGAACGCGATCTATTCGCTCGCCCCGGTGCGCCGCACGCTGATGCAGCTTGGCCTCGGCGCGCGCGGTTGACGCTCAGCCAATCGGCCCGGGACGGCGTTCCTCGGACAAGAGCACGTTGGCCTCGACATCGCCCACGCCCGGCAAGGTCATGATCCGGCGGCGCAGAACCCGCTCGAAATCCGGGATGTCGCGCGCCACCACCCGCAACCGGTAGTCGTAAAGCCCGAGGATATGCTCGACCGTCTGCACCTCGGGAATGGCGGTGACGGCGCGCTCGAAATCCTCGAGGCTGACACGGCCCTTGGTGGCGAGCTTCACGCCCAGAAACACGGTCACGCCAAAGCCCAGCTTCTCGTGGTCGAGATCGAGCCGCCGACCCTTGATCACCCCGGCGTCATACAACCTGCGGATGCGCCGCCACGCGGCCGGCTGCGACAGGCCGAGGGCCCGCCCGATGGCGCTCGCCGATTGCGTCGCATCCTCGACGAGCGCGCGCAGGATCAGCCGGTCGGTCGTGTCGAGATCGATCACACCGGCAGCCCTTCATCGGACTTGATCCGCGCCACATGCATCAGCGCCTCGATATCGGCGATATGCGGCAGGGTCAGGATGGCACTGCGATAGATCTGCTGGTAATGCGCCATGTCGCGTGCGATCACCGACAGGCGCAGATCGACGCGGCCCAGAAAGGTCTGGATTTCGAGGATTTCGGGGATCTCTCTGGCACAGCTGAGAAACTCGTCGAAGGCGGTCCCTTTCGTCTTGTCGAGCGTGATGCGCAGACTGACCTCCACCTCGTAGCCAAGCGCACGCCAGTCGATCACCGCGCGATTGCCGCGAATGATCCCCGCGGCGCGCAGCCGCTCGAGCCGGCGCGCACAGGTGGCCGGGGCCAGCCCCGCGCGCCCGGCCAGATCCGCGGGGCCAAGCTCGGGGGCATGCTGATACTGCCGCAACAGACGCCGGTCACTGTCGTCGAGCATGATATCCTCGCCTTGAATTCATCTTTCTAATAAATACTCAAAAAATGCCTCGGTTACACGTGAAATCACATGCGTCATTCGGGGTCTGTGCGCATACCCTTCGCACATCCAACAACCGCAAACAACAACCGCAAAGGAGAGCGCCATGCGCGTCTATTACGACAGAGACTGCGATATCAATCTGATCAAGGACAAGAAGGTCGCCATCCTCGGCTATGGCAGCCAAGGCCACGCCCATGCGCTCAACCTGCGCGATTCGGGCGCCAAGAACGTGGTTGTGGCGTTGCGCGAAGGCTCGGGATCGGCGAAAAAGGCCGAGGCCGAGGGGTTGTCGGTCATGGGCATTGCCGAGGCCGCCGCGTGGTGCGACCTGATGATGTTCACCATGCCCGACGAGCTGCAGGGCGAGACCTACCGCAAATACGTGCATGACAACATAAAGCCCGGGGCCGCGATCGCGTTCGCCCACGGGCTCAACATCCATTTCGGGCTGATCGAGCCGAAAGAGGGCGTGGACGTCATCATGATGGCGCCCAAGGGCCCCGGCCACACGGTGCGCGGCGAGTTTGCCAAGGGCGGCGGCGTGCCCTGCCTCGTCGCGGTGGACACGGATGCGTCCGGCAAGGCACTGGAACTGGGCCTCAGCTATTGCGCGGCCATTGGCGGCGGGCGCTCGGGCATCATCGAGACGAGCTTCCGCGAGGAATGCGAAACCGACCTCTTCGGCGAGCAGGCGGTGCTCTGCGGCGGTCTGGTGGAGCTGATCCGCATGGGCTTCGAGACGTTGGTCGAGGCCGGCTACGAGCCGGAGATGGCCTATTTCGAGTGCCTGCACGAGGTCAAGCTGATCGTCGATCTGATCTACGAGGGCGGCATCGCCAACATGAACTACTCGATCTCGAACACCGCCGAGTATGGCGAATATGTTTCGGGGCCCCGCGTGCTGCCCTACGAGCAGACCAAGAAGGAGATGAAGGCGATCCTGCACGACATCCAGAGCGGCGCGTTCGTGCGCAATTTCATGCTGGAGAATGCCGTCGGGCAACCGTTCTTCAAGGGCACGCGTCGGATGAACGACGCACACCAGATCGAAGAGGTCGGCGTCAAGCTGCGCGGCATGATGCCTTGGATCAGCGCCGGCAAGCTGGTGGATCAGGACAAGAACTGA
>JAWLFT010000140.1:0-4021 GCA_041685435.1 Roseovarius sp. | reverse complement strand
CGGCCGCGTTGCAGCGTCGCCCCGTCAAAATGTTCATTCAGCCGGATATCCATGCCGTCCAGCTACAGTCCTTTGCATGATTGCGTAAAGCCTTGTCTGGAAATCTCGCTCTGGAGGAATCACCCGCTTCAAAAGTCCAATTTGTTGAAAGCCCTTGTGTCGCAAGGTCACTTTCCGTCAACCTCCGGACACCCCCCTCTGGTCTCCGCTGCCGACTTCGCACTGCGCAAGTCCGGCCCTTGCATCCTCTTCGCCCCGCCGCGCTGAGCAGTCGGTAACCTAACCAGTGTGGCCATGGCGTTTGCGAGATTGCGCGATATCGGCTCGCCTTCGATACGCTTATCAAGAAACCAGTCCGAGAGGTTTTCCTTCTTGCTCTGGTATTGACACGTCAAGCCAAAATGCGCGATCGCTTCCTGCATGAGTTGCAGGTAAGGTGTTGTATACGCGGACGTAAACTGCTCTTCGTGCGACCTTGGCGCCTCGCACTCCGGCCAATCCGGCCAGATCGCCTTGACCATGAAATCAGGCACCTCGATCTGGATGTACTGCCATGCTTGACCCGTCAGTTCCCAGCGGCTGAAGTTGAACTCCCCGCTACGCCATTCATCTGTCGTGATCAGGGTGGCATCACTGGCATGCAGGCGCCAAGCCTCGGACTCGTTTCGGGGCATAAAGCCTGGTGTTGTCGAGAGGCGACCTGTTGCCCGGATATAGCCATCGCGCAGCGCCATCAGCAGACCATCGCGCGCTCCGCGCCGCGCGTTGCGTTCCGCCTCCTGTGTCAGTTCGAGCACTTCCGGCAGCGGTTGGTCATCCCCAAGAAGGGCCCGGTGGAAGGATCTGGCGCGATCGCGGATCTCGACGCGTTCGACATGGGCCAGCGCGACCGAGACGCTCCACAATGAACCAAATGTGCCCGGTTTCGACATAGTCGCCTCCCGTCTATCATGACCGGCTGTAAGTGTGAACATAAGCGGAACACGCGAGGCCGGCAAGCGGGTGTGCGCAGAAGGATGAAACGGTTCCACCCTTCGCCCATGGGCATGGGTTGACCCGTTTCGAGGTAGCCGCGGATCCGCGAACCCTGCTGAAATGCAGGCATGACAAACACACATAGTCCCATTCGCCGCCCCAATCCGCTTCCGCCCGACCACATGACCCCCGCCGCGCGCCGCACCGAGTTATGCTGTCTGCTGGCCCTCGGGCTGGTTCGACTGCGCCAGCGGGATAACGTGCAACCATCTGCGGATACAGGAGAAAGTTGCCTACACTATCAGCCCGACCGATGCCGTCATGCAACTCCAACGCATGAGGAGACCCCATGACAACGCACGATCCCATCCCCGCGCGCCTGGCCGCGCTGAAGACCACCACCACGCCGGACCTGAAAAAGCAGTGGCGCGAACTGTTCGACAGCGAGCCGCCACCGTTCAACCGCCGGTATCTGGAGAGCCGCCTGGCCTATCGCGTCCAGGAGCTGGCCTATGGTGGACTGAAACCCGAGACGGTCCGGCGGCTGGAGCGGCTGGGCGAGGATCTCGACGGCGGTGATCGCAAGAAAAGTCGCATTCGCGCAGATCTGAAACCGATCACTGGCACGCGGTTGCTCCGCGAGTGGCAGGCCGCGGATCTGGCCGGCATCGAGCCGGCGATAGATGTGCAGCACATCCTCGGCCGGCACGCGCACCGTCTCCGGCACAGCGACACGCTGATCGGTGCTGTCGCCGGGATGGGTGCGGCGGAAATGGTAGGCGACGCGCCGCCCGATCGCATCGAACTCGATCCCGCAGCGGATGCGGTTGCCATTGGCCGTGCCGGTCTTCTCGAAGGGCAGCATTTCCGATTGCAGCAGCTGCATCTGCAGCGGCACCAGCAGCCCGTCCTCGGCCCGGCGCGGGCGCATCCGGACGAAGCACTCGCCCGCCACGAACATCTCGCGCGCCACCATGGCCTGCAGGCCGTAGAAGTCGGTCAGCCCGTCGGCATCGGCCTCGTCCGTCCAGGCGAGCCAGAGCCGCTGGACGCGGTCGCGCAGGTCCCCATCCTCGATCAGCGACGAGGGCTTGATGCCGTCGCCCACTACGTTCGCCGCAAAAGCCTCGCAGGCATTGGCCGCGTAGCCGTTGGTTACGACCAGTTCCCGCGCGCGGGCCAGCAGCTTCGGGCCACCCGAGGCGACCAGCGAGTTGATGTTCTCCAGCGGCGGGTTCCAGCCCCGCAGCCGGCGTTTGGACATCGCACCTTCGAGACGCGCGCGCACGCCAGCCGGGCCAGCATGGGGCTGGCGGCGAAACCGATCGAACAGCCCCATGGATCACAGCCCCTTCGCGGTCGTCACGCGCACATGACGCACGATGCGCCGGCCCTCCGCCGCCGCGATCTCGCGGTCCAGGGCTTCGATCGCCCGGTCGATCTCCGCCACGCTGCGGTACTCCACGGTCTTGCCGTCATAGCTGACGCGTGCCACACCCGAGGAACGCTGTGCCGAGAGAGCGTCGCGGCGGATGCGCAATTCGGAAAGTGTTGGCATCCGTGGACCTCCCGCGGTCTCGGGCGTTGAAGTTGGAAAGGTGCAAAACGACGGACTGGAACACGCGATGACGCCTGAAGCATTCCTGCTCGACCGGCACGACTGGGTGCCGAACAACCCCGATCTGCCGGTCTTGCATTATCGCGAAGGCCTGCAGCAGATCGGAGCCCTGGCTCCGGACGACGCCGAAGCGGTCCTTGGCCGGAACGGCTGGCCGGCGCGCTGGCGCGACGGCATCTTTTCCTATCACCACTACCACTCGACCGCGCACGAGGTTCTCGCGGTCTTCGCGGGCCGGGCACGCGTGGTTGTCGGCGGACCGGGTGGACGCGAGGTCGGGCTTGAGACAGGCGACGTTGTGGTCCTTCCCGCGGGGACGGGCCACTGCCTGATCGAGGCGCATGCCGGGTTCGAGATCATCGGCGCCTATCCCGCCGGACAGGACCTGGACATCTGTCGCGACGCGCCGGACGAGGCGATGCTGCGGCGTATTGCGCAGGTGTCCTATCCGTTGAGCGATCCGCTGGAGGGGCGGGATGGGGCGTTGCCCGGGCTCTGGACTGGGACGTGAAATGCAGGGGCCATCACCCCATGTAATTAGACCGCATCGTCCGCCGCCGCGCCGAGGGGCGTGGCGTGGATTTCGCGGCCATATCTCCGTCCGATCCCTCCGGTTCGACCGCCAGTGACCGCTCCAGCTCCGTCCAGCGCGCCTCCGACCAGCGATCCGCCCCGGCGATCCAGGCCGCCGCTCGGGCATAGACCCGGCAGTCCAGCGCCTCGTTGCGCTCGCGCAGCTTCTGCCATTCGAGCTTCGAGAACCCGCGCTTGCCCTTCACGGTGACCAGCTGTTCCGCCGTCAGCTGCTTGAGCCATTCACCATCGGCCCATGTCGGCAGATGCACCGTTCCTGCCGGAAACGATGCACCGGCGGTGATCTCCTCCGGCGTTGGTCGCTCCTGCCGCAGGAAGCGGTAGGTCTCGGCCTTGAAGGTCGAGGTCGCCACCGACCACAGCCGCGCGCCGCGGCGCAAGCGCTTGCCCGCCACGGTGGCATCGACATAGGTCGGGCCCGTCACCGGGCTGGCGCGGTTGAACCCCTCGAGCCCCTTGACCGGCGCCACCTGCGCGAAGCCCACCTGCCGCGCCCAGCCATAGACGGCGCTGGTCTCAAACCCCGTGTCGATGGCCAGCTTGGCGATGGTCAGGTGCTGGCCAGAGGCATGCGCCCATGTGCGCCCCAGCAGGTCCGTCAGTGTCTGCCAGCAGGCCGGATCGCCGGGGCCGCCCTCGATGACGACGTGATCGATCAGCCAGCTTTCCAGCCCGCGGCCCCAGGCCCAGACATCGATCTCGATCCGGTCCTTCTGCACATCGGCCCCCGCGGTGAGGAACAGCCCGCCAGCCGGCACGGTGCCCGCTTTCCACTCTTCGCGCCGTTCCGCCAGCCGCTGCCAGTCCGGCGCTTCGCCGGTCTCGAACCAGGTC
>JAWLFT010000070.1:0-16642 GCA_041685435.1 Roseovarius sp. | reverse complement strand
GGGGTCTCGAAAAGCGAGGACACCGACGTTCCGTTCCAGATATTGAGGATCGCCTGCGCAAAGACCGGCGCGGTCGGGATGATGCGGATATTCGGGGTGGTCCTGACCGCTTCGGTGGGCGCGATCGTGTCGGTGATCACCATGGATTTCAGTACCGAATTGGTTACCCGCTCCACCGCCGGGCCGGACATCACGCCATGGGTCGTGTATGCATGGACCTCGCGCGCGCCGCAATCGAGCAGAACCTCGGCGGCCTTGCACATCGTGCCGGCGGTGTCGCACATGTCGTCGACGATGATGCAGATCTTGTCGGTCACATCCCCGATCACGGTCATCTCGGCCACCTCGCCCGGAACCTCGCGGCGCTTGTCGACGATAGCCAGAGGTGCGTTGATGCGTTTGGCCAGTTCTCGCGCGCGCGCGACGCCGCCCACGTCCGGGGACACGATCATCACGTCCTGCACGGCCCCCTTGAACTGCGTCTTGATATCGAGCGCGAAGATCGGCGACGCGTAGAGGTTGTCGACCGGAATGTCGAAAAAGCCCTGGATCTGGGCGGCGTGCAGATCCATCGTCAGCACGCGCTCTATCCCCGTACCGACGATCATGTTGGCCACCAGCTTGGCGGAGATCGGCGTGCGCGCCTTTGAGCGGCGATCCTGACGCGCATACCCGAAATAGGGGATCACGGCCGTGATCCGCTTGGCCGACGACCGCCGCAGCGCATCGGCCATGATCAGAAGCTCCATCAGGTTGTCATTGGCCGGGTTGGAGGTGGGCTGGATGATGAACATGTCCTCGCCGCGTACGTTCTCGTAGACCTCGACGAAGATTTCCTGATCGTTGAACCGTTCGATCCGCGCCTCGCAGAGACCGACATCCACACCGCGATGCATGGACATGCGCCGCGCGATGGCCTTGGCGAGCGGCATGTTGGCATTGCCGGAGATCAGTTTGGGTTGCGGTTTGGCTGACATTTTCAGATCCCCGGAATGATGAAATGTGACAGATTCGTCATGATTTTGTCCCGCTTAGCACGCGGCCCTGGCGGCGCAAAGCAATGCAACCATGCCGTGTATCCACAAATCTTGTTCGCCACATAGCACACATCCCTGCATCATGCATGACGATCCGACGGGATCCGTGCGATCCCGTCGGGCCGGGCACCGGATCGCATCACCCCAGATCCTCGCGCCCATGCGGCGCGTCGAACTCCGGGCGCGGGTTGATCGGGATGATGCGGTGCGGATTCACCATGTCGTGGCTGTAATGGTAATGACGCACGATATGGTCGAAATTCACCGTCTCCGTCACGCCGGGCCACTGGTAAAGTTCGCGCAGGTATCCCCAGAGGTTCGGGAAATCCACGATCCGGTTGCGGTTGCACTTGAAATGCAGGTGATACACGAGATCGAACCGGATAAGCGTGGTGAAGAGCCGCCAGTCAGCCTCGGTCAGACGATCGCCCATGAGATAGCGGTTCTCCGCAAGCCGCGCCTCCAGCCAGTCGAGACTGTCGAACAGCGGGTAGACGGCCGCGTCATACGCCTCTTGCGAGGTGGCGAAGCCGGCTTTGTAGACGCCGTTATTGACCGTGTCGTAGATCCGCGCATTGACCGGCTCGATCGCGTCGCGCAGGTCTGCTGGCCAATAGTCATCGGTGTTGCCGGTCAACCCGTCGAAGGCCGAATTGAACATGCGGATGATCTCGGAGGATTCGTTCGAGACGATGGTCTCACGCTTACGGTCCCACAGGATCGGCACGGTCACGCGGCCCGATATGCCCGGATCGGCCTTGAGATAGAGATCGCGCGCGAAGGACAGACCGTAGAGCGTGTCGCCGGTCGCGCCGGGGTAATCCGTTCGAAACTCCCACCCCTCGGACAGCATGTCGGGATGCACGACCGACACGCCAATATGATCGGTCAACCCCTTCAAGACCCGAAAGATCAGCGCCCGGTGCGCCCAGGGACAGGCAAGGGCGACATAAAGATGATAACGCCCCGTTTCGGCCTTGAAGCCGCCGTCGCCCGACGGGCCGGCGCTGCCGTCCGGGGTGATCCAGTTGCGAAACCGCGACGTGTCGCGGACGAATTCACCGCCCGACGCTTCGGTATCGTACCATTTGTCTTCCCAGACCCCGTTTACCAGTCGTCCCATGCCTTGATCCTCCATGATTGCACAGATGATCTAGACGATCCGCGCCGGTGCGGTAATCCTCGGCACCGCGCAGGATATGTGTGTCACCGCACAAAGGACGCCTTCATATCACATGTGCGTGCGGAGATACTCTGTCGCAGCGGCGCGCACGCTTTGCGAGCCCCGCGCGCGTTCGGAATGGATTATGTCGCGCAATTCCCCAAGATCGATCCCGCGCAGCAGGCTCTTGACCGGCCCGATGGAGGCCGGGCGCATCGACAGCGTGCGAAAGCCGATTGCGGCAAGGCAGGCGGCCTCGATCGGGCGCCCGGCATCCTCGCCGCAAAAGCTGAGCGGCGTGTCGAGCGTGGCACAGCGATAGACGATACCTTCGAGAAAGTTCAGGTAGCTCACGTTGAGCGTATCGTAACGGCGGCGCACACGTTCGTTCTCGCGGTCGGCGGCAAAGAAGAACTGCTTGAGATCGTTGCCCCCGACCGAGATGAAATCCACCTGCGCGTAGAAATCATCCGATGCAAAGGCCAGCGCCGGGGTCTCCAGCATCGCGCCGACCTCGATCCGTTCGGGGATCGGATGCCCGAGGATGCGCTCACGCGCAAGCGCCTTGTCCATTTCGGCGCGGGCGGCGGTAAACTCGTCATGCTGCGCGATGAACGGAAACATCACGGTCAGCGGACGCCCCTTTGCTGCGCGGATCAGGGCCTGCAACTGCATGCGCATGACCCCTGGCTTGTCGAGCCCAACGCGCACCGCACGCCAGCCCATGGCGGGGTTGGGCTCGTCGGTGGGCTTCATGTAGGGCAGCACCTTGTCCGACCCGATATCGAGCGTGCGAAAGATCACGCGCTGCCCCTTGGCCGCGTCCATCACCCGCGCGTAAAGTTCCGACAGTTCGGCCCGCTTGGGCATGTAGCTGCGGATGAGAAACTGCAGCTCGGTGCGGAAGAGGCCCACGCCCTCGGCGCCAGAGCTTTCGAGGCTGGGCAGATCCGCCATCAGGCCGGCATTCATCTTGAGCTTGATTCGCACGCCGCAGCGCGTCTCGGCAGGCTTGTCGCGGACCGAGGCGTAGCGTTCCTGCGCCTGGGCCTGCATCGCCATCTTGTCGCGAAACGCCGCGACCACCGTCTCGTTTGGGCGTAGATGGGCGATCCCCTGATCGCCGTCCACCAGCATCAGATCGCCGTTGAGCGCCTCTGTGGTGACGCGTCCGGCATGGATCACCAGCGGGATGGCAAGCGCGCGGGCGACGATGGCGGCGTGGCTGCCGACCGCGCCCTCTTCCAGCACGATGCCCTTGAGGCTGCGCCCGTAATCCAGAAGCTCGGCCGGGCCGATATTGCGCGCCACGAGGATCGGATCGGGCGGCATCTCCGCCCCGGTCTCCTGGCCCTGCCCCGTCAGGATGCGCAGCAGCCGGTTGCTGAGGTCGTCAAGATCGTGCAGCCGGTCGCGCAAATACGCGTCCGCGACCTGACCCATCCGGGCGCGGGCGGCGGATTGTTCCTTTTCCACCGCCGCCTCGGCGGACAGGCCGCTGTCGATATTGGCCTCCATCCGGCGCATCCAGCCCTTGGAATTGGCGAACATGCGGTATGTCTCGAGCACATCGAGATGATCCTTTTCGCCGGCCGCGGCCGAGTTGAGCATCCGGTCCACACCGACGCGCAGGCTTTCGACCGCCGCATGCAGACGCTCCAGCTCCAGTGCCGGATCCTCGGCAATCGGGTTGGTGACGACCACGCGCGGCTCGTGCAGCCAGACATGCCCCTGCGCATGGCCTTCCTGCCCGCAGCCGCCGCGAAGCATCACCGACTGGCTGTGCAGCGCCGACATCGCCGCGCCCTCGCCGACAAAGGCGCCAAGTTCTGCCATTTCGGCGAGGACCATGGCCACGACCTCGACCGCGTAGACCTCTTCTTCGGAAAAGAGACGGGCCTGTTTCGACTGCACCACCAGCACGCCCCGCTTTTCGCCAAGCCGCTGGATCAGCACCCCGAGAAACGACGAATACGCCTCTTCACCGGTTTCGGCCATGAACCGAAAGCCGGGCGCGCCCGGGGCATCATCGGTGTTGATAACCCCGCCGCTCCGCGCCACCCGTCCCACCAGCCCCTCGCCAAGGCGCATGCGGGTCTGGTGGACGGCCTCGGGCTTCAGCCCCTCTGTCGCGCAAAGCTCCAGCGTGTCCTCGTCCCGAAAAAGGTAGATCGAACAGACCTCGGTGTGCATTTCCTCGGCGATGAGCCGGGTGATCTGGTTCAGCCGGGTCTGCCCGCCGGCATCCTCTGCCATGACCGCACGCAGGCGGCGCAGCATCTGGCGGCTGTCGGTCTTGAAGGTCTCGGTCATCAGTGGCGATCCCCCGGGGCCGTTTCAGGGCTGGCCCGGCCACCGCGCCGCAGGGCGGCGCGCCGGCTCAGGATGATTTGTCCAGCTCGAAGGCATCATGAAGGGCCTGTACCGCGAGTTCCATGTATTTCCGGTCGATCAGCACGGAAATCTTGATCTCGGAGGTTGCAATGACCTTGATGTTCACACCTTCATCGCTGAGCGTCCTGAACATGCGCGCGGCGACACCGGACTGGCTGCGCATGCCGATTCCGACCGCCGAGACCTTGGCCACATCGGTATCGGCGATGAGATCGCGGTAGTTGATATCGCCCGCGTCCTTGGCCGCCTGCAGCGCCTTTTCGGCGCGCGTGACCTGATCGGTGGGGCACGAAAAGGTCATGTCGGTGCGCCCCTCGTCAGAGATGTTCTGCACGATCATGTCCACGTTCACACCGGCCTCCGACAGCGGGCCGAAGATGGCGGCGGCGATACCGGGACGATCGGCGACCGAGACGAGCGTCATCTTCGCCTCTTCGCGCGAATAGGCGATGCCGTTGACGACGTTGGTTTCCATGATTTCCTCCTCGGCGCAGACAAGCGTGCCGGCCTCGTCTGATGGTTCCTCGAAGCTGGAAAGCACGCGCAGCTTCACGTTGTAGCGCATCGCCAGCTCGACAGAGCGGGTCTGCAGCACCTTGGCGCCGAGCGAGGCCAGTTCCAGCATTTCCTCGAACGCGATCCGATCGAGCTTGCGCGCCTTGGCGCTGATCCTCGGATCGGTGGTATAGACGCCATCGACATCGGTGTAGATATCGCACCGCTCGGCGCCGAACGCGGCGGCAAAGGCGACGGCGGTGGTGTCGGAGCCGCCTCGCCCCAGCGTGGTGATCCGGCCCTCCGGGCTGATCCCCTGAAAACCCGCAATCACCGCGACGCGCATGCCCTCGCCGAATTTCGCGATAATGTTGTCGGTGGGGATCTCCTCGATCCGGGCGGCGGAATGCGATGAATTGGTCTTGAGCGGCACCTGCCAGCCCTGCCAGCTGCGCGCGGGGACATCCATCTCCTGCAGGGTCAGCGCCATCAGCCCGGCTGTCACGTTCTCGCCCGAACTGACCACGGCATCGTATTCGCGCGCATCATAAAGCGGCGAGATCTCGCGCACCCAGCCCACAAGCTCGTTGGTCTTGCCCGACATGGCCGAGACGACGACGATCACATCATATCCCTTGGCCACCTCCACCCCCACACGTTTCGCCACGCGGCGGATGCGGTCGATACTGGCGACCGAAGTGCCGCCGAATTTCATCACGAGAACGGGCATGGGACTGTCCTGAGCCTTTGACCCTCGGGGTTTACGCGCGCGGGGTGCGGCGCGCAAGGGGCGCGGCAGTCCCGCCGGGGTTGCGGACGAAGGGCCGATCAAGCAACGTATGGCTGATCGTCCCCGCATCCCCGCGCTGACCAGGAGCAGAGACCAGAATGCGCGTTATCGGAATTTGCCGGTTTTCCTACCCCGCCGAAGGCGGCTTCAAGCGGATGCATGACAGCCTTGCCGCGCGCGAGGCCTATCTCTATGCGCCCGAGCGCATGGAATTGCGCTTTCGGCATTTCGAATGCCTGACATTGCCCTCGATCGCGGCGCAGCAGGATCCGGATTTCACGTTTCTGATCGTGGTGGGCGAAAGCCTGCCGGAAGGGCATCGCGCGCGGCTGCGCGATCTGACCGCGCCGGTGCCGCAGATCCGGATCGTCACGCAGCCGCCCATGCGCCACCGCGCGGCCATGCAAGCCGCCATCAAGCAGGAGTTGGGCGAGGACGAAACGGACTCGATGCAGTTCCGCCTCGATGACGACGATGCGGTGTCGGTCGGGTTCATCCGCAGCCTGCGCTGGTTCGAGAAGACGACGCGCAGCATGCGCCGGAAATGGCGCAACGTGGCGTTCGAGTATAATCGCGGTTATGCCGTGCAGCTCTCGGATCGGGGGATCGCCGCCGAAGAGGTGCAGACGCCGTTCTGGGCCTGCGGCCTTGCCGTGCTGTTTCGCCCCGGCGATCCGCGCACGGTGATGAATTACGGCCATCACAAGCTGCATCACGACATGCCGATGATCTCGAATCCCGGCCCGAGGATGTATCTGCGCGCGCTGCACGGCGACAACGATTCCGGTGCGTCCTGCAAGACGCGGGGCTTGCAGCCGTTGACCGATGCGGATCGTGCCGTCTTCCGCGACCGGTTCAACGTGGACGAGGACCGAGTGCAAGCTGTCTTTTCTGCGCCGCCCGCGCCCGTCGGCTGACCTGCGCCTCGCGGTAGAGCGTGAAGAGACCCGAGGCCACGACGATTCCCGCGCCGACCAGCGTGATGGTCTGCGGCCAGTCCCCGAACACCACCCAGCCAAGGATCAGCGCCCAGAGCAGGCTTGTATAGCGGAACGGTGCGATGAAACTGATCTCGCCCACACGCATCACCATGATCGAGCACAGATAACCACCGATCACCATCACCGACGCCCCGGTGATCAGCGCTGTGGCGCGCCCGTCCAGCGGAACCCATTCATCTGTGAGGCTGGCAAGCCCGAAGAAGATCATGATCGCGCCGGAGGTGATCAGCGTCACCAGCATCGAGGGCACGTCGCGCGACAGCTTTCGCGTGGCCAGATCGCGCAGCGTGACAAAGGCGACCGCGGCCAGACCGTAGACCGAATAGATGTTGAAGCCTTCGGTCCCCGGCCGCACGATCAGCATCACCCCGACAAAGCCCGCGAGGATGGCCCCCATGCGCTTCCACCCCACAGGGTCGCGAAAGAACACGGCGGCCGCCAGCGTGATCGTCAGGGGCAGCGCCTGCATGATCGCGCTGATATTGGCGATCGGCATGTTGAACAGCGCCGAGATGAAGAAATAGGCCGAGCCGACCTCGCCCACCATGCGCCAGAAGACCGGGCCCCAATCCTCGCGCGGCAGCCGCCGCGCGAGCGCGCCCATGCGCCACGCGATCACCGCGACCAGCAGCGTGGTCAGCACGCCGCGCAGGAACATCGCCTGGAACAGCGGCACATGCCCCGCAAGCCCCTTGATCATCGCGTCGTTGAAGGTGAAGGCCGCCATCGACCCCATCATCAGGAGCGCGCCGGTCAGATTGTCGGAACGGGGCATGGGCTGCCTGCTTTTTGATCATCTGCGACCGCATTAGACGCAGCGCAGGCACCGAGTGCAAGCGGATATCAGTCCGCGAGCGCCGCGTGCAGCGCGCGATGCAGGGCCGGGTTCGCCGCGATCACCCCGTCGAGACGCGGATCAGGATTGTTGAACACCAGCGGCACGGCCCTGCGTGTCGAGGTGACGGCCCCGGCCTCGCGCAGGATCAGATCGCCGGCCGCGATGTCCCATTCCCAGGATGCGCGCAGCGTCAGCATCGCGTCATAGCGTCCTTCGGCCACGAGGCCGAGCCTGTGGGCAAGCGACGGCCGAAAGGCGCGCGTCACCTTCGGCACGATGCCGTCGCGCCAGATCCCCGAGACAAACGCAGGGCGCGACGCCAGCAGCGAGGCCCCGTCGAGACCGGCCCGGTCGGTCACCCGGATCGGCACGCCGTTGAGCGCCGCGCCCTGCCCGGCCGCCGCCGTATAGAGCTTGTCGCACATCGGCAGGTAGATCGCGGCGGCGGTGATCACGCCCCGCTCGGCCACCGCGAGCGAATGCGCCCAGCCATCCCCGCCGTCGAGGAAGGCGCGGGTGCCGTCGATGGGATCGATGATGAAAACCCGCTCGGACGCGAGGCGGGCGGGGCCGTCCTCGGTCTCTTCCGACAGCCAGCCGTACTCGGGGCGCGCGGCGCGCAGGATCTGCGCCAGGGCCGCATCGACTGCCAAGTCTGCCTCGGTCACCGGTCCGGCGCCGTCGGGTTTCTCGCGCACCTCAATCGGTGCACCGATAAAGCGGGTCGCGATCCGTCCCGCGTCCTCGGCGGCCTCGATCAGAAGGGGAAGATCACTCGCCGGCAAGGGTCAGCCCCTCGACCAGAAGCGACGGGACCACGCGGCTGAGATGCGGGCGCGCGTCATTGGCGGGGATCAGGCTGCGCAGCATGTCGGGCAGGCTGCCGGCGATGGTGCATTCGTTGACCGGATAGGCGATCTCGCCATTTTCGACCCAAAAGCCCGACGCGCCGCGCGAATAGTCGCCGGTATTGGGATTGATCGTCGCCCCGATCATCGAGGTCACCAGAAGGCCCGTGCCCATCTCGCCGATCAGGTCCGCGCGGCTGCGTGTGCCTTGGGTCAGCGCCACGTTCCAGGTCGCGGGCGAGGGCGGGCCGGAGGTGCCGCGCGCCGCATTCGCGGTGGAACGCATCCCCAGCTTGCGCGCAGTCGCCAGATCGAGCGTCCAGCCCATCAGCACGCCATCCTCGACGATGCTGCGCGGGGCAGTCGGCAGGCCCTCGGCATCGAAGGGGCGCGATCCGGTCACGCGGGCGCGGTGCGGATCCTCGATCAGCGAAAGGCTTTCGGGCAGCACCACCTCGCCCAGACGGTGCATGAGCCAGGACGAGCCACGCGCCACCGACGCGCCATTGGCCGCCACCAGCAGATGCCCGATCAGCGAGGCGGCAATCCGTTCGTCGAACAGGACGGGATAGGACCCGGTGCGCGGGCGGCGCGCATTCAGGCGTTCGGCGGTGCGGAGGCCTGCGCGGTGCCCGATCTCGGCGGCGGCGCGCAGGTCGGACGCAAAGACGCGCGAATCCGCGTCATAATCCCGCTCCATCCCGGCACCCGTCCCGGCAATCGCGACGCAGCCAAGGCTCGTCTCGGTCCGCGCGTAGCCGCCGGAAAAGCCGTTGCTCGCGGCGATATGCGCAGCGTTGTGCGAATAGGAGGCCGAGGCGGACTGCACCTGGCTGACACCCTCCACGGCAAGCGCTGCGGCCTCGGCCTCGCGTGCCACCTGCATCAGGGCGTCGGGGGCGGGCTCGGGGGTGGGATCGCAAAGCTCCAGCGCGGCCAGATCCCAGTCGCGCGCGATCTGATCGGGGTCGGCCAGCCCGGCATGGGGATCTTCGGGGGCCTCGACGGCCATGGCCACCGCGCGGGCGGCCAAGGCATGAATCGTCTCGGGCCGTGTGTCGGAGGCCGAGACATTGGCCTGCCGCCCGCCGATCAGCACGCGAAGCCCGATATCGGTGCCCTCGGCGCGCTCGGCCTGTTCCAGCGTGCCGCCGCGCATGTCGACGATCACCGATTGGCCCCGGATCGCGATGGCATCCGCGGATTGCGCCCCGGCCTTGAGGGCCGCGTCGATCAGGGCATGTGACAGATCATCGAGCGATTGGGTCATGGCGTTCTCCGCGTTGCCAAGCGCAGGTAGACCGGGTCACATGAGGGTGCAAGGCCGGGCTGCGCAAAAACACCGCGCAATCCCGGATGGCGCGACCCGTCAACTCGGCGGTTCACGGGTCATTTCAAGCGCTATTTCAGGCGCTGACCGTTGGCGAGGATCTGGCCGTCCTCGGTCACCTCGATCTTCGAGACCAGCTCGTCCTCGGCATCGCCGGGCGTGGCGAAAAGCCCCATCATCATGCGCATGCCACTGGCCTGATCTTCCGGAACCAGCCCCATGCCCACAAGTT
Organism: Roseovarius sp.; assembly: GCA_041685435.1. Lineage (GTDB taxonomy): Bacteria > Pseudomonadota > Alphaproteobacteria > Rhodobacterales > Rhodobacteraceae > Roseovarius. The sequence continues at coordinate 6,515 of JAWLFT010000070.1, read as the reverse complement.
TTTCCAACAGCGCATTGCCCCCGAGCAGCCGCAGGTCCAACGTGCCCTCGGGCGCGGGCGCGCCCTCGAAACTTTCCAGATCGTCGGAATCGAAGGTGAACGCCCCCTCGCCGCTGAGCTTGGCGCCGGCAACCTCCAGCGTCAACTCGTTGAGCGTCAGGCTTTCCACTTCGCCGGGCATGCGCTCGCGGGTCTCGAGGCTTTCCATCTCGGCGGCATCGAGCAGGTCGAGAAACAACCGCCCGGTGCCGCTGAGATCGACGCGTAACGTCGCGGGATCACGCGGCAACTGCGCCCCTGGATCGATCATCGACCAGATCTGATCGGACATCGTGAACTCCGACAATTCCAGATTGACGGCGTAATCCTGCATCGCCTCGCTGCTCATCACCGGCATTGTGATGCTGGACCCCAGACGCGCCATCTCCAAGTCCACCGGAAAGGGCAGATCGCTGGTGGTGATCGCCATGCTCACCTCCTCGCCCGACGCACCATAGCGCAGACCGTCCGGGCCCATCGACGTGCCAATACGCCCGCGCACGGAGCTGTTGGCGCCTTCCAGCACGTCGCCGTCATCCTCGAAGCGATAGGTCGTGGTGCCGTTTTCGTATTCGACCGACGAAGCGAAACGGAACCCGTCGCGCATCGCGGCGGCCACGTCATCGGATTCGAAGCTTTCGGGAATGGTGGCGTCGCCGGTGAACGCGACCTGCGCCATCGTGCCCTGCAAGGCCATCGTGGCCCCCTCGCCCGGCTCGGTGATGTCGATCTCGTAGGTCACGGGGCCCGCGCGCAGATCCTGCGCCACGGTGCGGGAGATATCGCCCGGCTCGGACCGGCTGCTGCCTTCCATGGTCTCGAGCCGGATCCCGGCGGCGCGGATCTCGGGGGTCTCGTCGCCGGCCTGCAATCCGGTCAGCGCCAGCGTCAGAAGCTCGGCGGTGTAGGCATAATCCATGTCACCGGGGGTGCCGGATATGGTCAGATCAAGGGCCTGCTGCGCGATCTCCACGGAGGCCGTCACCTGCTGGCCCTCGTCATCGATGGCCGCGATGGCGATCGGCAGGGTGTCGGGCAGGATCACGGACACGCTGCCATCATCGTCTTCCAGCAGTTGAATTTCGCCCACGCGCACCGACATGCCGCCGTCCTCGTCGGGCAGATCCATCTCCAGCGCCAGACCGCGGATGGTCAGCGTGTCCCCGGATCGGCTGATATCGCTGGTGACACGGTACCCTGCCTCGTCCAGATAATCTGTCCAGCCCTGCCAGACCTGATCCGCGGTCAGATCGGCCATGACGGCGGACCCGCTGAAGCCCATTGCAAGGGCCGTAACGGCCACGAAACGAAGATGTGACATGCGAGGCACCCTTTCGGCGTCAGGTTCAAAATACCGATACTGTCGGCGGTCGCGCCAACGGGGTCAAGGGACGATGTGACTGGAATTTCCCGCGCACCGGCGCTATGCAAGGGTCAAAGATCAAACGGCATGGGAGGCACGCCATGACATTGCAAGGCAAATGCATTCTGATCACCGGCGCAAGCAAGGGCATCGGGGCCGCCGCGGCGCGCGCCTTCGCCGAGGCAGGCGCGAATGTGGCGCTGGTGGCGCGCAATGGCGATGCGATCGCCGATCTGGCCGGCGAGATCGGCCAGAGCGCGGTCGCCATCCCCTGCGATGTCAGCCGCTACTGGGAGATGGAGGCCGCGGTCGAGGCCTGTCACACTGCCTTTGGCCAGCTTGACGTGCTGATCAACAATGCCGGCGTGATAGACCCCATTGCCCCGCTAAGCGAGGTCGATCCGGCCATCTGGGGCCATGCCATCGACATCAATCTCAAGGGTGTATTCAATGGCATGCGCGCCGCCCTGCCCGGCATGATTGCGCGCGGGTCGGGAACCATTCTCACGGTCAGCTCCGGCGCCGCCCACAATTCGCTGGAAGGCTGGAGCGCCTATTGCAGTTCCAAGGCGGGTGCGGCCATGCTGACAAGCTGCGCCGATCACGAGGCGCGGCCGGCGGGCATCCGCGTGATGGGCCTGTCGCCCGGCACCGTCGCCACCGACATGCAGCGCGAGATCAAGGCGAGCGGCATAAATCCGGTCAGCGCGCTCGACTGGTCTGATCACATTCCTCCCGAATGGCCGGCCAAGGCCCTTCTCTGGATGTGCGGCCCGGATGCTGATGACTTCATCGGGCAGGAGATCTCGTTGCGCGACGCGGGCGTGCGTCGCCGGATCGGCCTGCCGTGATCGCGCTGGAACAGAAGGCCGGGCTCTGGATCGTCACGCTCGACCGCGCCGACAAGGCCAATGCGCTGACCAAGGCGATGCTGACCGAGCTGGCCGAGATCGCCGAGGCTGCGCAACAGGCACAGGCCTTCATCCTGACCGGCGCGGGCAAGGTGTTTTCCGCCGGCGCCGATCTGGAGGCGGCGCGCGAGGGGCTCGCCACAAGTCCCTCCTGGGAAAGGCTTTCCGGGGCCATCGCCGCGCTGCCGGGCCTCAGCATCGCGGCGCTCAACGGCACGGTCGCGGGCGGGGCCATGGGGATGGTGCTGGCCTGCGACATCCGCATCGCCGCAGAGCAAGCCAAGGCGTTCTATCCGGTGATGAAGCTGGGGTTCCTGCCGCAGCCAAGCGATCCGGGGCGTCTTGCGGCGCTTGTAGGTCCCGCACGCGCCAAGATGATCCTGTTGGCCGGGGCGCGGATCGACACGGCAGAGGCGCTCGAATGGGGGCTTTTCGACCGCGTCGTGCCATCGGACATGGTCGTGCCCACGGCCCGTGATCTGGCGGCGGACTGTCTTGCCGCATCGCCCGAGCACGTGATGGCCCTCAAGGTCATGTGCAATGACCCGAAATCCTGACCAGATATGGTGTCGGATCTGTGACCCCGGTCTGCCGGCACTCTGAATGAAACACGCGCTGGTCATCGGCGCGGGGCCTGCGGGGCTCATGGCGGCGCGCGAACTGGCGCGGGCGGGGCTGCGGGTCACGGTGGCCGAGGCCAAGCCGTCGGTGGGCCGCAAGTTGCTGATGGCCGGCAAATCGGGGCTGAACCTCACGAAGGCCGAGCCGTTCGCGGATTTCCTGCGCGCGTATGGCTCGAAGGCCGAGGTCTTGCGCCCGATGCTGGAGGCGTTCGGGCCGGACGCGGTGCAGGACTGGGCGCGGCATCACGGGCAGGATGTGTTCACCGGATCGACCGGGCGGGTCTTTCCCAAGGCCATGAAAGCCTCGCCACTTCTGCGAAACTTTCTGAATGAATTGAAGGCTTTGGAGGTCATCCTCCACACGGGCTGGCGCTGGACCGGCTGGCAGGACGGGGCGCTTTTCGACACGCCGGAGGGGCTGCAGACCCTACCCGCGGACGTCACCGTGCTGGCTTGCGGCGGGGCGAGCTGGGCGCGGTTGGGGTCGGATGGGGCCTGGGTCGCGCATGTCCCTGAAAACACTGTGGAATCTTTCCGACCGGCGAATGTGGGGTTCGACGTGAACTGGTCGCCGCATATGGCAAAGCACTGCGGGCAGGCGGTCAAGGACGTGGAACTGCAGGCCGGAAACCTGCGGTCGCGCGGGGAATTCATCATATCTTCCAACGGGTTGGAGGGCGGCGGGATCTACGAGGTCAGCGCCGCCTTGCGCGAGGGCGCAGCGTTAACGCTGGACCTGCTGCCGCATATGGACACGGAGCGGATCAGGGACCGGCTGAAGGCGGCGAAACGCGGCGACAGCGTGGCGAACCGGCTGCGCAAGGCGCTGCGGCTGGACCCGGCAAAGCGCGCGCTGGTCATGGAATTTGGTCGCGAGGCCACGGATTTAGCACATTCTATCAAGCACTTGACCGTTCCCCTGACGGGGCCGCGCCCGATGGATGAGGCGATCTCGACTGGGGGTGGATTGCGGTTCGAGGCGCTGGATGCGGGGCTGATGCTGCGCGACCGGCCGGGGGTGTTTGCCGCCGGGGAAATGCTCGATTGGGAGGCGCCGACGGGCGGATACCTGCTAACCGCCTGTTTCGCGACGGGTTTCTGGGCCGGACAGCATGCGGCCCGCTACGCGCTGACGCAAGACACCCCGCCGCCCGTCTGACTGGGTGTCTCTGCGTACAGGGTGTACATTGCGTACGCGGGTTGTGTACGCATTTTTCGCAGTTAGGGCCGTGCCGCGCGATTGACGGGCCGCGGACTGGCGATGAACGGTCATTCTGCGGCGCTTTATATCCGCCAAATCCGTGAATGATCCGAGCGAGGCGCTGTCTTTGAAATATCGCCGGGCCGGGGGGCGGCCCGGCAATCGCGCGGCACCTTCGGTGCGTTTCGCGCGAAGAAAGCCCCTTGCCGACCTCAACCGCCGGATGCGTAGGTAAGGAGATCCTTGGCAAACTGCGTCAGACGTCCATCGGCGATCAGGTGATCAGCAATCTCGCTGCCGACTTTTCCGCCAACAGTGACCGACATAGCCAAAACTCCGGCAGTTGCGACCTTGCCGAAAAATTTGGCAATCGCAGTCAGCGCTGACATTAGCCGTTCTGCAATTTTGCGTAAAAGTCCCTTGTCGGGGGCTTCCTGTTCCAACTCGTCGCGCGCCTCGTCGAGACTGTCCCAGACGATGGTGATCTGTCTGGCTAGCTCTGGCTGGTCATCGACCAGACCCTCGGGCGGCTGGTTATGGCTTCGCTGTGCTTGGGACGCGCGCGATGCGAGGAACGCCTCCTTTTCGGCCTGCAGCGCAGCGACCTCTACGCGCAGGCGGTAAAGTTCCCAGATCTCGCGGATCCTGGGGTTCACTGCTTCCGGCCCGGCGTCCCATGTGGCGGGGTCGATGAGGGCGATCTTTTCGAGCATGTCCCATGTGCGGACAGGGTCGCGCAGCATCGTGCGGCCGGCAAGCTGCGCGTCGTACCATTCGATCCAGAATTGCCAATCGGCGGCATCGGCGGATGCCGCGACCTGCGCCTTTATCTTTGACCATTGACGTGCCAACGGCCCTAGGCCATCGGGCCACAATGGGAAGGCATCAAGAAATGTATCGTCGACAACCAGATCCAAATCCTCCCTCACAGCATGCCAAAAATCTATGACTGCTGAGGTGCCTTCTATCGCTATGGCGCTTTCAGAAGCATCAGCAGCAGCGAACGCATTGTTGGCAGCAGCGTTACCGAAGTTGTCATTGTCGAATGCTGCTGCGGAGTTTGCGGCGTGGGCGGAACTAGCCGCATTGGCTGAGAAGGAAGCGTCATTTTCAGACGCAACGCCGTTGGCGCGAGCCCCGGCAGCGTTTTTGTGAGCCGCGGCACAAGCCGCACTTTTTACGGCGTCATTTGCTCGAACGGCTGCAACCGCCGGAATCAAAGCTCTGCGTAAAACCGGCAGGGCGGTCAAATCCACCTGCCGCGCCCAAGGTTCAAACAATATGGTGTACCACCAGACGGGCTGACTTCGTAAGGTGGCTCGCGCAGATATCCAGATTGATACTTCACGCGGCTTATTCTCCAGCCACGACCCCAGCTTGCTCCCGTCCGTGACATCCGAAATCTTAACCATTCCGCGCAGCCTGCCCTGACCGTGTGCCCAAGTCCAGCGCGGAGGTTGGACTCAACGCGTCTCGTGTGGCGGGCTGTCCCGCCGATGGCGTGGCGCGCTCGATCACATTGCCCCGCCCGATACGCCAGTATCGGGCACGCGTCCGCCCGCCCGTCGCACCGGAGGTGCGCCAATATCAGCGGCACGCCTTCGGCGTGAGAGGCGGGCGCGTTCCGCGCCCACCCGGGCGGACGCTTATCGCTTTGCGGCGACCACTCTCATGGGACGCGCTACGCCATGGTCTGTCAGGACCCCGACCCGTCCCGAAAACGGTTCACGATGGGGTAGCGTCGGTCGAGCCAGAAGGCGCGTTTGGAGAGGCGCGCGCCGGGGGCGGACTGGAAGCGCTTGTATTCGCTGATGTAGAGCAGATGCTCGACCTTCTTCGCGTCGGCGGCGTCATAGCCTGCGGCCACGCAATCCTCGATGGAGCCGTCCTCGTCCACCAGAATGTTCAGGATGGCGTCGAGCACCGGGTAGTCGGGCAGCGAGTCGCTGTCCTTCTGATCCGCCGCAAGCTCTGCGCTTGGCGGCTTGTCGATCACGCGGGGCGGGATGACGGGGCCTTCGGGGCCTTTCATCCAGTCGCGGTGATTTGCGTTGCGCCAGCGGCAGAGATCGAACACCCGCGTCTTGTAGAGATCCTTGATCGGGTTGTAGCCGCCCGCCATGTCGCCGTAGATCGTGGCGTAGCCGACGGCGACCTCGGACTTGTTGCCGGTGGTCAGCAGCATCTCGCCGAACTTGTTGGAGAGCGCCATCAGCAGCAGCCCGCGCAGGCGCGATTGCAGGTTCTCCTCTGTCACGTCGGGTTCCCGCCCCTCGAAGAGCGGCGCGAGGGTGGCGGTGATCGCGGCGCGGCCCTCGTCTATGGGTACATAGTCGTAATGACAGCCGAGATTTTCGGCGACGGCCTGCGCATCCTGG
>JAWLFT010000069.1:0-16796 GCA_041685435.1 Roseovarius sp. | reverse complement strand
TGAAAACGGCGCGCGATTCTCTGCGGCCCCGGATCACCGGTGCGGAACGGGACGGGATCGCGCCAATTCCGGCTTTTCTTGGGGCGGTTTTTGACGTTACCCACAAGATATTGCAGTCACCCCCAACAAATTGCTTTACAGACCGGGGGAATGCCCGCACCATATCTTGTATGGGTGAGGGGACTGGCCCCCGCCCGTAGAGCAGGCACCTAGCGCTTGGGGTGCGATCGCATCCCGCGCGCTACAGCAAATGAGGCGGCGCCATGGCACTTTCCGAACATATTTTTCAGGATGACATCCACCCCATTGATATCGTTGAACATATCGCCGAGCATCACGAATGGGACTTTGACCGGATCGGCGACGATCAGATCGCCATGGCGATTGAAGGTCAGTGGCGCACCTATTCCATCACCCTCGCATGGTCCGGCCATGACGAAACCCTGCGCCTCGTGTGCACCTACGAGATGGAGCCGCCCGAGGACAGGTTGCCGGCGCTTTTTGAAACCCTCAACGAAATCAACGACAAGTGCTGGTCCGGTTCGTTCACATGGTGGGGCGAGCACAAGCTGATGGTCTATCGCTACGGTCTCATCATGGCCGGCGCGCAGGCCCCGAGCCCCGAGCAGATAGATACCCTGCTGAACGCCGCCGTCCAGAATGCAGAGCGCTATTACCCGGCGCTGCAGCTGGCCATCTGGGGAGACCAGACCCCGCAACAGGCCATGCAGGTCGCCATTGCAGAGGCTTACGGTCGCGCGTAACACTGTTCCCGCAAGCGATGGTTAAAATGCGGGGGCCCTCATGAGCATGCAGCAAATCGCCGAAAATGGCCTTGTTTTACTGGGCTGCGGAAAGATGGGCAGCGCCATGTTGCAGGGCTGGCTGGCGGACGGATTGCCGCCGGCCTCGGTCTGGGTCATCGACCCGCACCCGTCGGACTGGCTGCAGGGCACACGCGTGCAGATCAATGCCGATCTGCCCGCGCGGCCCGCTATCGTGCTGGTCGCCGTGAAGCCGCAGATGATGGGCGACGCTTTGCCGGTGCTGCGCGACAAGGGGGGTGGCGACACGCTGTTCGTGTCGGTCGCGGCGGGCACGCCGATATCGCGTTTCGAGGAGGCGCTCGGGCCGCTAACGCCGATCGTGCGGGCGATGCCCAACACCCCCGCCGCGGTCGGGCGGGGCATCACCGCGATTGTCGGCAACGCCCATGCCAGTGCGGCGCAGCTCGATCAGGCCGAGATGCTGTTGCGCGCGGTCGGGCAGGTGGTGCGGCTGGAGACCGAGGACCAGATGGATGCGGTCACCGGCGTGTCGGGATCGGGTCCGGCTTACGTCTTTCACATGATCGAATGCATGGCTCGCGCCGGCGAGGCGCAGGGCCTTGGGCCGGATCTGGCGATGCAACTGGCGCAGGCGACAGTGGCCGGGGCCGGCGCGCTGGCCGAGGCCGCCGACGAGACGCCGGCGCAGTTGCGCCAGAACGTCACAAGCCCGAACGGCACCACGCAGGCCGGGCTGGAGGTATTGATGGACGAGGCGGATGGCCTGCCGGTGCTGATGCGGCGTACCGTGGCTGCCGCCGCGAACCGCTCGCGCGAGCTGCGCGATGGCTGAGATCGATTTCGACGATTTTCTCAAGGTCGACATTCGTGTCGGCCGGATCACCGAGGCGGAACCCTTTCCGGAGGCCCGCAAGCCCGCGATCAAGCTGCGCGTGGATTTCGGGCCTGAGCTGGGCATCAAGCGATCGAGCGCGCAGATCACCGCGCGTTACAGCCCCGAGGCGTTGATCGGTCGGCAGGTGCTGGCGGTGGTGAATTTTCCGCCCCGGCAGATCGGCAAGGTCCTGTCGGAAGTGCTTGTGCTTGGGGTCAGCGATAGCGACGGGGAAATCGTGCTGATAGGCCCCGATGAAGACGTCCCCCTGGGAGAGAGAGTGCATTGAAACGGATCCTGATAACACGCCCCATGCCCGACCGCGTGCTGGACGCGGCGCGCACGCATTTCGATGTCGAGACGCGCGATGAGACAGCCCCCATGAAGCCCGGTCAGATGCGCGGCGCGCTGACGCTTTATGACGGGATCCTGCCGACGCTCGGCGATCTCTTCTCGGCCGAGGTGTTCGAGGATGGCGACGGCTGCCGGTGCCGGATCCTTGCGAATTTCGGGGTGGGATACAATCATATCGACGTCGCCGCCGCCCGAGGCGTGGGCATTTGCGTGACCAACACGCCCGGCGCGGTGACCGATGCGACGGCCGACATCGCCATGACGCTCATCCTGATGAGCGCGCGGCGCGCGGGCGAGGGCGAGCGCATGGTGCGCGCGGGGCGCTGGCCCGGCTGGAACCCGACGCAGATGCTGGGGCAGCATGTGACCGGCAAGACCGTCGGGATTGTCGGCATGGGCCGGATTGGCGAGGCCATCGCCCGTCGCTGTCATTTCGGGTTCGGCATGCGGGTGGTCTATTACAACCGGTCGCCCAAATCGGTGGGGTTCGAGGCGCAGCAGTTGGGCACGCTCGCCGATGTGGCCGCCGAAGCCGATATTGTGGTTGCCGCCGTGCCCGGCGGGGCGGAAACCCGGCATCTGATCGACGCCGACGTGCTGTCGGCAATGAAACCCACCGCGCATCTGGTGAACATCTCGCGCGGTGATGTGGTGGACGAGGCGGCGCTGATCGCGGCGCTGCAAGCGGGGCGCATCGCCGGCGCCGGGCTTGATGTCTACGAGCACGAGCCACACGTGCCCGATGCGTTGACGGCGATGGAAAACGTCGTGCTGCTGCCGCATCTCGGCACGGCTGCGCTGGAGGTGCGCGAGGCCATGGGCCTCAAGGCGGTGGAAAACCTGCGCGCCTTCTTCGCCGGTGAGGATCCACCCGACCGGGTGAACTGATCTGCGCGGCCGGTATCTTTGGATGTCTGCACGGGCAAGAAAATCGCGCCGCCCGTTTTTTTTAGACATGTCCCCCCTCCCGCGTAACGATGTGACAGGTCATGACGGCGTGACGGAACAAGACAGGAGATCAAGAATGAGCCGGCCCGCGATAACGGGATCGGGCGTTTTCACACCCCCCGAAATCATCACCAACGAAGAGCTGGTCGAAGCCTTCAACGCCTATGCGGAGCGTTTCAACGCACGCAACGCCGAGGATATCGCCGCCGGACGGGTAGAGGCCAAGGCGCCCTCGTCGCCGGACTTCATCCTCAACGCGTCGGGGATCGAGCGACGCCATGTCATGGAAAAGCGCGGCATCCTAGACCCGGAGGTGATGTATCCGCGGCTGCGCGCGCGCGCCGATGACGAGCCGGGGATCATGGCGGAAATGGCGCTCGACGCCTGTGGAAAGGCGCTTGCGCAGGCGGGGCGTCGGGCGTCCGAGATCGATCTGGTCATCTGTGCGGCGTCCAATCACGAGCGGCCCTATCCGGCCATCGCGATCGAGATCCAGTCGTATCTGGGCGCGGGCGGGTTCGCTTTCGACATGAATGTCGCCTGTTCCTCGGCCACGTTCGGCATTCAGGCGGCAGCCGACATGATCCGCGCGGGCAGCGCGCGGCGGGCGCTGGTGGTCAGCCCCGAGATCTGTTCGGGGCATCTCGAATGGCGCGACCGAGATTGCCATTTCATCTTCGGCGATGTGTGCACGGCGGTGGTGATCGAGCCCGCAGACGAGGCTAGGGGCACGCATTTCGTCATAAAATCAACGCGCTGCGCCACGAAGTTCTCGAACAACATTCGCAACAATAACGGCTTTCTGCGCCGCAGCCGTCCCCATGGCCTGGTCGACCGGCGCGACATGCAATTCGTTCAGGACGGGCGGCGCGTGTTCAAGGAGGTGCTGCCGCTGGTCTCGGCGCATATCCTTGGCCATCTGGAGGACGCGGGCATCTCCGCGGACAGCTTGCGTCGTCTTTGGCTGCATCAGGCGAACAAGGCGATGAACGATTTCATCGGGCGCAAGGTGATGGGCCGTGTGCCGGAACGGGCCGAGCAGCCCAACATCCTGCAGGACTATGCCAACACGTCCTCGGCGGGATCGATCATCGCGTTTGCGCAGTATTCCGAGGATCTGGAGCCGGGGGACCGAGGGATGATCTGTTCCTTCGGGGCCGGGTATTCCGTGGGCTCGGTGCTGGTCGAGCGGGCGTAATGGCACCGCAGACTGCGGTCAGAGCGCCTTGCGCGCCGACAGGGCCGCGCTGATGGTGCCATCGTCGAGATAATCGAGCTCTCCGCCGATCGGCACACCCTGAGCCAGCGACGTCAGCCGGACGCGGCCGTCGAGTTGATCGGCGATATAATGCGCGGTCGTCTGGCCATCCACGGTGGCATTCAGAGCCAGGATCACCTCGGTCACCTCCTCGGACGTGATCCTGTCCACAAGCTGCGGGATGCGCAGTGTTTCGGGCCCGATCTGGTCGAGCGCCGAGAGCGTGCCACCAAGCACGTGATAGCGCCCCTTGAAGGCGTGGCCGCGTTCCATCGCCCAGAGATCGGCGACATCCTCGACCACACAGATCTGACCGGTGGCGCGCCGCGCATCCGCGCAGATATCGCAGATCTCGGACGTACCGATATTGCTGCAGACCGTGCATTCACGGGCGGTCTCCGCGACCGTCCGCATCTGTTCGGCCAGCGGCGCGAGCAGGACCGCGCGCTTGCGTATCATGTGCAGGACGGCGCGCCGGGCCGAGCGCGGGCCAAGGCCCGGAAGGCGCGCCATCATGTCGATCAGGGCGTCGATGTCACGGGTATTGCTCAATGGCCAAGTCCGTTCAGGCGGCCGGGCAGGGACACCTTCGGCGAGAGTATTTGGGGAAAGATGAAACGGGGCGTCAGAACGGCAGCTTCATGTCCTTGGGCAGACCCATGGATTCGGTCAGCTTGCCCATCTCTTCCTGCGCGCGCTCGGACGCCTTGGCCTGGGCATCCTTGATCGCGGCGAGGATCAGATCCTCGGCCACTTCCTTGTCCTCGGGCGTGAAGATCGACGGGTCGATATCGAGCCCCTTGAGCTCGCCCTTGGCGCTGCAGGTGGCCTTGACGAGGCCCGCGCCGCTTTCGCCCTCGACCATCATGGTTTTGAGGTCTTCCTGAAGATCGGCCATCTTCTGCTGCATTTCCTGTGCGGATTGCATCATCTTGGCCATGTCGCCCATCTGGCCCAAACCCTTGAACATCGTGTCATCTCCTCTGGATCGAGGCCCGTTTGCGGCGGGCCGGAAAGCGGTGTGTCTCGTTTTAACCATATCGGTACGCGAAAGGCGACAGGCAAGCGGTGCGATCAGTCGTCCTCAAAAGGATCCCATTCATCTTCGACCTCCGGAAGGGCGTCGGCCTCGGCGGTGGTGGTGATGTCATCGGTGGTCTTGATCTCCTTGATGCTTGCCTTTGGAAAGGCCGCGAAGACCGCCTCGACCAGCGGATGCGCCCGCGCCTGGGATTTCAAGGCGTCGGCCTCGACATCGCGCGCCTCGCGCAGCGTGGGGGACGTGGCGGAATTCACCACCGTCACCGTCCAGCGATTGCCGGTCCAGCGCTGCAGCGCGCTGCCGAGGCGCTGTGCGAGATCCGAGGGCGCGTCGGCGGTGGGCGTGAACTCGATCCGGCCGGGACGGTAGGCGGCAAGGCGCAGGCAGCCCTCGACCTCGATCAGCAGCTTGGCGTCGCGATTGGCGCGGATCAGCTCCAGAACGTGGTCGAAGCTGGGGTAGTGCGCGAGCGCGTCTTCGGGCTGCTGCGCAATTGCCGTGACCTGTCCTGCGCTGCTGGCGCTCGGCCCGGACGGGCCGGCATGGGTTGGCTGGGGCAGGGCAGGGCCCCGGGCGGCGGCGTCCTGCGGGGGCGCGCCCGGCTGTGTGGTGCCGCCGCCAGGACCGGGGGGCGGGCCGTCCTGAAGCCGGCGCACGAGATCCTCGGGGGTGGGCAGGTCGGCGACATGCGTCAGGCGGATGATCGCCATCTCGGCGGCCATCATGGAATTCGGCGCCTCGGCCACTTCGTCGAGCGATTTCAACAGCATCTGCCACATGCGTGTCAGTACGCGCATCGGCAGCGCCGCGGCCATGGCCAGCCCGCGCGCGCGCTCATCGGGGCCGATGGTGGGGTCCTCGGCGGCGTCGGGCGTGATCTTGACCACCGAGATCCAGTGGGTGATCTCCGACAGGTCGCGCAGCACGGCGAGCGGATCGGCGCCTTCGGCATATTGCGCGCCAAGCTCTGACAGGGCACCCGCCGCGTCGCCCTTCATGATCATGTCGAAGAGATCGAGCACCCGGCCACGATCGGCCAGCCCGAGCATGGCGCGCACGGCCTCTGCCGTCGTCTCGCCGGCACCGTGGCTGATCGCCTGATCCAGAAGCGACGTGGCGTCGCGGGCCGAGCCTTCGGCGGCGCGGGTGATTAGGGCGAGCGCGTCATCGCTGATCTGTGCCCCTTCGCGCTCGGCGATGCGGCGCAGCATCTCGATCATCATCTCCGGCTCGATTCGCCGCAGATCGAATCGCTGACAGCGCGACAGCACGGTCACCGGCACCTTGCGGATCTCGGTCGTGGCGAAGATGAATTTCACATGCGCGGGGGGTTCTTCGAGGGTCTTAAGGAGCGCGTTGAACGCGCCCGTCGACAGCATGTGCACCTCGTCGATGATATACACCTTGTAGCGTGCGGAGGCGGCCCGGTAATGCACCGAGTCGATGATCTCGCGGATATTGCCGACCCCGGTGTTGGAGGCCGCGTCCATCTCCATGATATCGACGTGCCGCCCCTCCATGATCGCCTTGCAATGCTCGCACATGCCGCAGGGATCGGTGGTCGGCCCGCCCGTACCGTCGCGTCCGATGCAGTTCATGCCCTTGGCGATGATGCGCGCCGTGGTGGTCTTGCCGGTGCCGCGAATGCCCGTCATTATAAAGGCTTGCGCGATCCGGTCCGCCCGGAACGCATTTTTCAGGGTGCGCACCATGGCATCCTGGCCGACCAGATCGGCAAAGGTCTCGGGCCGGTATTTCCGGGCCAGAACCTGATAGCCGGAGGGGTCGGTGTCGGGCATGCGAGGCGCCTTTCGGATTCGTGACTTTTAAGAAACGTAAAGCGGTGCGTGCGGGGCGTCCAGCTTGCTTTTTCTTTGTGAGGTGGCAATGCTGACGCGGTCTGACTGGGGGAGTGTGTCGGAACGATGACGGAGTTTGTGATCCACGCGCTTCATGTGGGCGGTGGCACCTTGGCGCTTGCCCCGTTGCCGGGGGCGAGCGGCGATTATGGTGCCGACATGGCGCATCTGCGGGACTGGAAACCGGCGCTGGTGATCACCCTCGTCACGCCCGAGGAGATCGCGGAATGCGAGGCATTCACCCTCGGGACGGATCTGCAGGAGGCGGGCACGCGCTGGATATCCTATCCAATTCAAGACTTTGGCACGCCCGCGCCGGATCAGTTCGCAGCCTGGCCTGACGCGAGCGAGATGATGCGTGCCGCCCTGAAGGGCGGCGGTCGGGTGATGATCCATTGCAATGGCGGGTGTGGCCGGTCGGGCATGGTGGCCCTGCGGTTGATGGTGGAAACTGGCGAGGCCCCGGATGCGGCGCTGGACCGGTTGCGCGCCGTGCGGCCCGGTGCGGTCGAGACCGCGGCACAGATGGCCTGGGCGCGGCGCGGGTGACGCGCGAGTTTTTCCTGCGTACAACTCGTACCGATTGGACGCGCCTTGCGTACGCGCCCCATGCTAGGGGGACGCATCCCCGACCGAATTTATCGCCAATTCGGGGATGACGGATGGGTGAGAGGCTGGACAGCTGAGATAAGTGAATAAAGATAATGAGTTAGATGGCATGATGTAGCCATGTAACCGTCCTGAAAGCGGATTAAGTGATGTTGCGTCAACCTGCAGGAAAATCCGCCAGTTTTCACCGACGGGTGCTGGTGGTGCTGGTCATCGTCTTGCCCATGCCGCTACTGCGTCGCGGCTCATTCCGTAGACAAGGATATCGTCCTTCCCGAAGCCATGCCACGGATGCTGGATGTCCGGTTGTATTTGCATCTCCCCAGAGCGAGGCGATGGCGGACATGACGATCCCGGCGGTTTGACGATGTTCCCGCCAGAAGCGGAGAATTGCCGTGCCGCTCTGACTTGACACCGCTACACGTCGTCCGGTCTGTCGATCCCCTCACGCTCCGAGCACTTCAAGCCTGGGCTCGAAGGTCAGCGGCCACCCCATGCAGGGTGATTGAACCGGGCCCGTGCCTGTGCGATAAGCGATAGCGTGCTCTGGTGACTTCGTTTCGATGGCGGGCCATGCCATGCAAGCCCGGACCCCGAGCATTCTGAAACTGGCCGCCCGTGTGGTCTTTTCTCGCGTCAACAGGAGTGAGCGGCAATGACCTTGATTGCAGCGGAAAAGGCCGCCAGAAGCGGAAAAGGAAAACCCACACGCAGGACACGAGCATGAACATGAACTCTTATATGACCTGGGGCCTTCTCGGGGGCGCCGCTGGAGCTGGCTTCGGTCTCGTTGTCGTTCCCCTGATCTACATCCTTGTCAATATTTCCCCCGACGGCGTTTCATTCGCGCAAACCGTTCGCGTTGCCGTCGCCAACGGTGCCACTTGGGGCATTCTGGGCCTTTTGACCGGTGTTTTCTTTTGGGTGATCTTTAGAATGCAAAGGCCACCCTCAGAGGAGTGATCCCGACCACAGCGAAAGGCCCGGCAACAGAGCCATGCGTTGCATGACATGCTTTGGAGAGCTTGAGCGTGCCAGAGACACGGTGATCAACACTCCTTGGTATCACGCAAGGAACTACCGCCAAGCCGATCCCAGGTTTCGAGTAGGGGGCCACTTCTTTCATGCGCAGTATAGCCCCTGAATGACTTACACCATCCAATCTTCGCCAAACGGTTCGGCCTTGTTCGCGAGCCAACAGCGTTCGGTCGAAACAAGAACGAGCGTCCGAGAATGGGCTGGCGACCGCTGTGTCCGCGCTGCTGCCCGCTTTCCCTTGAAAATGCTGCGCGATGCACGACAGGCCGGTCTGGTGTCGCTGCCGCGCAGCGTCCGATGGATTCGCCCACGACAGATCGGTGCCGCGAACGTTGTTCCACGTGCACGATGGTTCGCGCGCTGCGCCGAGGTCAAACGGTCGCCGTGGCGGCTCGACGTAGGCCTTAATGACGGCAATGGGAGCTTTTGATCCCCCGGGGGGCTGACCCGTCGCCAGAATGCATGCACATCATGAGCGGTAAAAAAAACCATCATGTGCAGGTTTGACGGGGGCACGCTGCGATGGCCTGCCTTATCGGCCCCTTCCGGTGCTGGCGCGCGGTGACCGCGCTCAGTCTTGAGATGTCGGGGGATCGCCACTGGTCAGCGTCGTCATTGCCTCGCGCATCGTGTCGGCGAAGTCCGGGTGGCCGTAAAGATCGTTGTGTCCGGCCGCGAGCGTGCGATCGAAGACGATGTCCGGCTCGGTCCGTGCAAGCGCGGTGCGCAGGGCCTCTGTCCGGGCGGCGGGAATGATCTCGTCTTGTGCGGCGGCGATCATGGCGACGCGCAGGTCGCTGTCACTCAACTCGGCCGCGGGCGCCATCCGGTGACGCAGCAGCAGACCGGTCGGGGCCCATGGAAATTTTTCCTGCGCGAGTTTTGTCAGCGAATCGAACGGTGTGACGAGGATCAACCCCTGCACGGGACGCCTCGCTGCCAGATGCGCGGCCGGCCCGGCCCCGATGCTCAGCCCGACCACCACCGGCGGCTGGTCCCAGCCCGCATCCCTGCGCGTCTCGTCCTCGAGATGGTCATGGATCGCCAGCGCATCCTCCGACAGTGCCTGGGCCGATGGCCGGCCCTCGCTCGGGGCGTAGCCGCGATAGTGAAAGACCGCGATGGGATGCCCGGGGAGGATGCGGTGCAGCAACAGCGCGACATCGCCGGCATTCCAGGCGTTGCCGCCGAAGGCGATGATCGGCGGACCATCCCCGCTGCCGGGCAGCAGGTGGCCGTGCAGCGTCACACCGCCCGGCCGGTCGATCTGCAGCGGCAATGCGCCCGCCGGCAGGGCCGGGACCGGTCCGACCGCCCAACGCGGAAACAGCAGCGCGGTCTGCGACATCGCCAGGAGGACGATGACAAGCGCGTATGTTCCGGCGAGCACTGCCGCGACCTTGACGACCATTTCCATCAAACCCTGCCTTCTCGACATCAATCTCCAAGTTTCGCCCCCGGGGCCCGGATCCCACGTTGCAGGGCAGGGGGCTGTACCGGGGCATGGTTTCGAGACAGCGCGTTGCACTTATTATGCAGCTATTTTAATCTCTGTGGTGGCGTCGGGTTCAAGGGCTTTTTGCTCGGCGCTGATCTGATCGGGTGTCTTTTATCCGTGTCGCTGATGTAGCCATGAGGCGTTGTACTGGGGTGCATAGCTGGCCAGTGCCTGCCGCAGCTCGTCGACGGTCGTGAAGTATTGCACCCAGAGCAACTGCTCCTTGAGGGCACGGATGCCGCGCTCGGCGACGCCGTTGCCCTCGGGCTGCCGGACGAAGGCGGGCGAGCTGAGGATGCCGAAGCAGTCGATCTCAAGTCGAAAGTCGTCGGCCATGTAGTTCGAGCCATGGTCGTGGTGCAGGGTCAGGCCCCTGGCCACGTCCGGCCCGACACCGCCGAAGTGGCGGGTGACCCCCTGCCGGACCGGCTCCAGCTGCCCGCGCCTGCACGTGCTGGGTCTTCCTCGTCTGTCCTGTTGTCCGAGGCTGTGCGCTGATATCCGCGTTATCGTCCTGCCGATAATACCCGGGATTTCCTGGCTCAATCCGCGGTTCGGGTGGTCTGCCTTTTCTTGCCGACGACCTTTTCCGCGAGGTCGCGCGCGATGGCGAAGGCGCCCTTGATGCGGTCCGCCTCGGCCTTCCAGTCGCGACGGACGACGAGCTTGTTGTCGCGCAGTTTTGCCAGCCCGCGCTGCGCCTCGATGAATTCCACCAGGCCCTGCGGCGAGGCGAACTTGTCTTCGTGGAACTGGATCGTTGCGCCCTTGGGGCCCCCGTCGAGCTTGGCGATGCCGGCGCGTTTGCACATCGCCTTGATGCGCACCACCAGCATCAGCATGTTGACCTCGCGCGGCAGCTTGCCGAAGCGGTCGATCAGCTCGGCAGCGAAGCCTTCCATCTCGACCTTGGTCTCCAGCCCGCTGAGACGGCGGTAGAGCCCGAGCCGCACGTCGAGATCGGGCACGTAATCCTCGGGGATCAGCACCGGCACGCCGAGATTGATCTGCGGCGCCCATTGCTCGCCGGTGTCGGCGATGCCTTCCACCTGCCCGGAGCGGATCTTGGCGATCGCCTCCTCCAGCATGGACTGGTACAACTCGAACCCGACATCGCGCATCTGGCCGGACTGCTCCTCGCCCAGCAGGTTGCCGGCCCCGCGAATGTCGAGATCCTGCGACGCCAGCGTGAAGCCCGCGCCAAGCGTATCCAGACTGCCCAGGACGCGCAGGCGTTTTTCCGCGCCAGGTGTCAGCGGCACGCGCGGTTTCGTGGTGAGATATGCATAGGCGCGGGTCTTGGCGCGGCCCACGCGACCGCGGATCTGGTAGAGCTGCGCCAGCCCGAACATGTCGGCGCGGTGGATGATCATCGTGTTGGCGGTGGGAATATCGAGGCCCGATTCCACGATGGTCGTGGCCAGCAGCACATCGTATTTGCCATCGTAGAAGGCGTTCATCCGGTCGTCGAGATCGGTCGCCGCCAGTTGCCCGTGGGCGACGACGTAGGACACTTCGGGCACCTCGTTGGCGAGAAACTCCTCGATCTCGGGCAGATCCTTGATGCGCGGCACCACGAAGAACGACTGCCCGCCCCGGTAATGCTCGCGCAAGAGCGCCTCGCGCACGGTAACCGTGTCGAACTCGCTGATATAGGTGCGGATCGACAGCCGGTCGACGGGGGGCGTGCCGATGATCGACAGATCCCGCACCCCCGACAGCGACAGTTGCAGCGTGCGCGGGATCGGCGTCGCGGTCAGTGTCAGCACATGCACGTCCGAGCGCATCTGCTTCAGCCGTTCCTTGTGGGTCACGCCAAAGCGCTGTTCCTCGTCGATGACGAGCAGGCCGAGATTCTTGAACCGTATGCTTTTCGCCAGCAGCGCATGCGTGCCGACCACGATATCGGCGGTGCCGCGCGCCATGGCCTCGCGGGTCTTGGCGGCCTCGCCCGACGAAACGAACCGCGACAGGGGGCGAACATCGATCGGAAACCCGCGAAACCGGTCGGCGAACTCGCGGTAATGCTGCCGCGCCAGCAGCGTGGTGGGCGTGATGACCGCCACCTGATGGCCGCACATTGCCGCCGCAAAGGCCGCGCGCATCGCCACCTCTGTCTTGCCGAACCCCACATCGCCGCAGATCAGCCGGTCCATCGGGCGCCCCGCGGCCAGATCGCTTGCGACATCCTCGATGGCGTGCAGCTGATCGTCGGTCTCCTGATAGGGAAAACGCGCGGCGAATGCCTCCCAGGCGTGATGCTCGGGCTCGATCACCGGGGCGCGGCGCAACTCGCGCTCGGCCGCCACCCGGATCAATCGATCCGCCATCTCGCGGATACGTTCCTTGAGGCGGGCCTTCTTGGCCTGCCACGCGCCGCCGCCAAGCCGGTCAAGCAGCCCGTCCTCATGGCCGTATCGCGACAAAAGCTCGATATTCTCGACCGGCAGGAACAGCTTGGAGCTTTCGGCATATTCCAGCACGAGACATTCATGCGCGGCCCCCGCCGCCGTCACCACCTCAAGGCCCAGATACCGGCCGATCCCGTGGTCGACATGCACGACCAGATCGCCTTGGGTCAGCGCCTGCGCCTCGGTCAGGAAATTCTCGGCCCGCCGCTTGCGCTTGGCGCCGCGAATGAGGCGCTCGCCCAGCACGTCCTGTTCGGAGATTACCGTGAGGTTCGGACCCTCGAAGCCCTGTTCCAGCGGCCAGACCGCCAGATGCAGCCCGTGCCTGCCAAGTGCCTTGGCGCTGCGGATGGTGACCGCGCCGATCAGCCCCTCGTCATCCAGCAACCCCTCGATCCGTTCTCGCGCGCCCTCGCTATAGGACGCGATGACGACCGGGCCTTCGGTCAGGCGCGCCTCGACATGATCCTTCAGCACGCTGAAGAGATTGACGTTTTCCTGCTGCCGTTCGGGGGCGAAGCTGCGCCCGATGCGCCCGCCCGCGTCGATCACGCCCGGCCCTGTGGCCTGCGGCAGGACCGAAAACTGCAGGACGCGCCGGGCTTTCAAGGCCGCTTGCCACGCCGCATCGTCGAGATAGAGCAGCCCCGGCGGCACGGGTTTGTAGACAGTGTCACCGCGGTTTTTCTGGGTCAGGGCGTGCCGGCGGGCCTCGAACTGGTCGGTGACGGCCTCCCAACGCGCGGCCCGCGCCGCACCGACCCGATCATCGAGCGTGACCGGGGCCTCGGGCAGATAGTCGAAAAGCAGCTCCAGCCGTTCGTGAAAGAAGGGCAGCCAATGCTCGACCCCGGCATGTTTGCGCCCGGCGCTCACCGCCTCGTAGAGCGGGTCGTCGGTGCCGGCCGCCCCGAACTCGATCCGGTAGTTCTGGCGGAACCTCCGGATCGCGTCGTCATCGAGTATGACCTCAGAGACCGGCGCAAGCTCGATCCGGTCGAGCATCTCCGTGGTGCGCTGGCTGCCCGGATCGAACCGGCGCATCCCGTCGAGCACATCCCCGAAGAGATCGAGCCGCACCGGCCCGGTCTCGCCCGGCGGGTAGATGTCGATGATCCCGCCGCGCAGCGCGTAATCGCCCGGCTCTGTCACGGTGGGGGCCTGCGAGAACCCCATCCGCACCAGAAAGTCGCGCAGCGCCTTCTCGTCGATCCGCTCGCCCTTGGCGGCGGCAAAGGCCGACGCGCGCAGCACGTCGCGCGGCGGAACGCGCTGCGTGGCCGCATTCAGCGTGGTCAGCAGCACGAAGCGCTGCGGCGCGCCATGCACCAGCGTGGCCAGAGTCGCCATTCGCGTGGCCGAGATATCGGCATTGGGCGATACGCGATCATATGGCAGGCAATCCCAGCCGGGAAAGCGGATCACCGGCATGTCGGGCGCGAAAAACGCCAGTGCCGCGGCCATCGCCGCCATGCGCTTGTCGTCGCGCGCCACATGGATGACCGGCCCGCCGCGGGCCTCGATCTCCTGCAGGACAAGGCGCGCGTCGAAGCCTTCCGGCGCGCCGCCAACCGTGATGTGATCGCTCATCGTCTTACCCGTTTCGCCATGCGCCGTTGCAACCGGGACCTAGCCCAGTACATTGGCGCTCATGTTGTGATACATGCCCCACATTGCGGTGACGAAGATCGACGCCATCCCGATCAACTGAGTTTGCAACCTGAGACGCTGCAAGGCTTTGACAAGCGGCAGCCCGTCGAGATCATGATGGCGAAGCGCATGGGCGCTGCGCAGCGACAGCGCCGAGACCAGCATGAGCGGAAACACCAGCAGGAACACCGCCTGCGCGAACTCGACCGCATAGACAAAGGCCAGCAGCATCAGCGAGGTCAGCACAAACGCCGCAAGCCCGGCAAGCACCAGACCGGTCTCCTGCGCGATGCGCAGCCGGTGGTTCACATGGATGCGGACCAGTTCCGAGACATCCGCCATGATCTCGTCGCCTTCGGTCTTTCGGGCGCGCAGGATCATGTCCCACGGCACACCCAACACCCGCTGCCCGACCGAGGTCCACACGACCGCCAGTACGATCCAGTACCATAGATTACTGAAAGAGCGCATGTTGATGAGCTCGAGCACAGTGTCATACCAATTCAAGGTCGGGCCTTTCCCTTGATCCCGTCGCACGTCTTAGCGCCCGTGCGCGGCAATTCCCACCCTTGAGATGTGCGATTTTCCATGTCACTGAAGATCATCCCGCAATTTCGGAAAGCCTGCCTATGCGCCCGACCCAAGCCCCGTTTCCCGCAACCCGCCTGCGTCGGACCCGCCAATCCGGCGCGATCCGCGATCTGGTGGCCGAAACCACGCTGACCTCCGCCGATCTCATATGGCCCGTCTTCGTGCGCGACGGCGAAGGTATGGAAGACCCCGTGCCGTCGATGCCGGGCGTGCTGCGCCGGTCGGTGGACCGGGTGGTCGAGGCGGCGCGCGAGGCCGCCGATCTCGGCATCCCGGCAATCTGTCTTTTCCCCTACACGTCTTCCGCGCAGCGCACCGCCGATTGCGCCGAGGCGTGGAACCCCGACAACCTTTCGAACCGCGCGACCCGGGCGATCAAGGCGGCGGTGCCCGAGATCGCGGTGATGACCGACGTGGCGCTCGACCCCTATTCGGATACCGGCCATGACGGGTTTGTCGTCGACGGCGAGATCGTCAACGATGCCACGGTCGAGGCGCTGGTTAAACAGGCGCTCGCACAGGCCGAGTCCGGCGTCGACATCATCGGGCCGTCGGACATGATGGACGGCCGCATCGGCGCGATCCGCGCGGCGCTCGAGGGGGGCGGTCATCACGATGTGATGATCATGTCCTACGCCGCCAAATACGCCTCGGCCTTCTATGGGCCGTTTCGGGATGCGGTGGGGGCCTCCGACGCGCTGAAAGGCGACAAGAAAACCTACCAGATGAACCCCGCCAATACCGACGAGGCCCTGCGCCTGATCGAACGTGATCTGTCCGAGGGCGCGGATATGGTGATGGTCAAACCGGGCATGCCCTATCTCGATATCTGTCGACGAACAAAGGATACCTTCGGGGCTCCGACCTTTGCCTATCAGGTTTCCGGCGAATACGCGATGATCATGGCTGCCGCACAGAATGGCTGGATCGACGAAGAGCGGGCGATGCTTGAAAGCCTGATGTGCTTCAAGCGTGCGGGCTGCGACGGCGTGCTGAGCTATTTCGCCCCCGCCGTCGCGCGGCTTCTGTCCTGAGACCGGATCCCGGGCGGATAAGCGCCTTTGGCTGCAATCGCTAGTGACAGCCGCCGCTCACAGCGATATGTTAACATCCATCAGCACGGCATCAGACCGGCAATCCCAAGGCAACGAACGGGCAGTGACATGAGCAATCTTACACGACGCGGATTCACGCTGGGACTGGTGGCCGCGACACCGGCTCTGGCAGCATGCAGCAATGCCGTGGGCACAGATGGTGGTGCGCAGATCGATGCGCGGGTCAATGCCACGCGCAATTTCATGTATGAGAACTATCCCGGCACGCGAGATCTGGCCGACAAATCCAACGGCATGCTGATCATGCCGGTGGTCACCGAAGGCGGATTTTTCTTCGGCGGCGGGTACGGGCGCGGCGCGCTGCAGATCGATGGTGTCTCTGTCGATTACTACTCGGCCACCAGCGGCAGCTTCGGGCTGCAATTTGGCGCACAGCAATATGCGCATGTGCTGTTTTTCATGACAAACGAGGCACTCGAGCGGTTCCGCCGCGGATCGGGCTGGGTCGCGGGCGCCGATGTCCAGTACGCGTTCAACGACGAGGGCGGCAATCTGCGCGCCGATACCACGACCGCGACCGCGCCGGTCGTGGCGGTGATCTTCGGTCAGGCGGGTCTGCTTGTCGGGGCCTCGATCGAGGGCATGAAGTATACGCGCATCATTCCCTGACGCGAGACGAGGCTCTGTTTCGAACCAAGGCCGAGCGCTCCGACGACGATCTTTAGAAGAACCGCCGGCGTTTCCCAAAAATCCCGGCCTTGCACGCGTGCGGGGTCGTGGAACAAACTCGGCGAGGTTCGTGGCCCCGCCCCGGTAGTCCC
>JAWLFT010000008.1:42572-55496 GCA_041685435.1 Roseovarius sp. | reverse complement strand
GAAGGCATCATGAAGAAGTTCTACGGCACCGACACCTATGTGCAATCGGCCGGCGTCAAGAGCGACATGGAGATCGACGGCTTCTCGGTTGCCGTCTGCCGCGAGATCGACGTGGAACTGGAGCGTCACCGCGTGCGCAGCTTCGACGAGATGGAGCAATGGGGCGATGATCTGTCGTCGTTCGACCTCATCGTGGCGCTCAGCCCGGCCAGCCAGCGGCGGGTGCTGGATCTGACGCGGTATTTTCATCTCGATGTCGTCTACTGGCCGATCCTCGATCCAACCGGACTGGCGCAGACACGCAGCGCGCGGCTCGAGGCGTACCGCAAGACCCGCGACCAGATCATCGGGCATATGCTTGAGGACTGGGGACCCCCAAGGGAGGACATATGACAGGCAATAGCCGCAACGATTGCACAGGCAAGGTGTCGGCATGATCCGGGTCGTACGTCTGACCGGGGCGGATCTTGCCGCCGCGTTGCCGGATGTGGCCCGGCTGCGGATCGAGGTGTTCCGCGCCTTTCCCTATCTCTATGACGGCGATCCGGCCTATGAGGAAAGCTATCTGCAGGTCTACCGCGACAGCCCCGATGCCATCCTTGTGGGCGCGTTCGACGGCTCGCGGATGATCGGGGCCGCCACAGGTACCCCGATGGAGGATCACGCCGATGAATTCGGCACGGCCCTTGCCGGCACGGGGCTGAACCCGGAGCGGATCTTCTACTGCGCCGAGAGCGTGCTGCTGCCGCACTATCGCGGGCAGGGGATCGGGCACAGGTTCTTCGATCTGCGCGAGGATCATGCGCGCGAGCTGGGCCGCACGCATTGCGCCTTTTGCGGGGTTCTGCGCCCCGAGGATCATCCCCTGCGGCCCGAAGACCACGTGCCGCTGGACGGGTTCTGGCGCAAACGCGGCTATGCGCCGGTCGAGGGCGCGGTGGCGCAGTTTCGCTGGACGGACATCGACCAGCCCGAGGAAACCGACCACGCGTTGCAGTTCTGGATGCGGGCGCTCTGATCGCATCCTGCTGAGCTGCGGGATATCCGAAGACAGCCGGAAGAAAGAACCGCGCCCCCGGCTCAGGGGACGCGGCATGGGCGTCGGGACGCGGCCTTATTGCGCCGGAACCGGCGTGCCCTGGACACCCGCCAGCGGATCGTCATAGCCGTATTGGCTGAGATCCGTCACAGCGCGGTCGTTGTCGCGCCAATCCTGCAGCTCGGCCTCGGATGCGCGGGGCGAGAAGAGGCCCATCCACGCGTAGAAGATGCCGATCACCGGCGCCAACCAGCAGGCGAAGGCCAGCGGGATATAGAGCAGGTTCTCCAGGCTTCCGCTCGCGATGCCCAGACCAAGCGCGCTGATCACGAAGGCGCCGCCCGCGTTCCACGGGATCAGCGGCGACATCAGCGTGCCGCCTTCCTCGACGGCCCGCCCGAGGTTGAGCGTCGAGTAGCCCATGCCGCGATAGACCGGCGAATACATCCGGCCCGGCAGCGCGATCGACAGATACGGATCACCCGCGACAAGGTTGGTGGCCATGGACGTGCCGATGGCCGAGGTCTGGACGCCGGCGAAGGAATGCACCTTGGACAGGATCGCCTCGATGATGGCCTGCAGGCAGCCCGTGCGCTCCAGCGCGCCGCCAAAGCCGAGCGCGATCAGGATGAGCGAGATCGTCCACATCATCGACTGGACGCCGCCGCGATTGAGCAGGCTGTCGATCTCGTCGACGCCGGTCTCGATGGAATAGCCGCTATTGGCAAAGCCGAACACGTCATGCAGCGTCGCCCCCTGCGCCACGATCGCCATCAGGCCGCCAACAATGACACCGGCGAACAGCGACGGGATCGGCGGCTTTTTCGCGATGGCGAGCGCGATGACCAGCAGCGCGGGCACAAGCAGCCACGGCGAGATCATGAAGTTGTCCTGCAATGTCGAGGTGATCGCTTCGATTCTCTCGAAGGACGCTCCGCCGCCCTCGACCATGTTGAATCCGGCCCAGACATAGATTCCGAGGGCAATCAGCATCGCCGGCACGGTCGTCGGCATCATGTTGCGGATGTGGTCGAAAAGGTTGGTCGCGGTGACCGCCGGGGCCAGATTGGTGGTATCGGAAAGGGGCGAGATCTTGTCGCCGAAGAACGCGCCCGACACGACCGCACCCGCGGTCCAGTATATCGGCACGTCAAAGCCCGCGCCGATCCCCATCAGCGCAAGGCCGATGGTCCCTATCGTGCCCCAGGATGTCCCGAGAGACAGCGAGACAATGGCGCACATGATCATGGCGGCGGCCAGAAAGATCTGCGGCGACAGGATGATCAGCCCGTAATAGATCAGCGTCGGCACCGTGCCGCTGGCGATCCAGACCCCGATGATCATGCCCACCACGATCAGCACCGACACCGAGGGCAGCGACACGTTGATCACGCGGAACACGCCGTTTTCCATGCTCGGCCAGCTATGCCCGAGATAGAGCCCGACAAGGCCGGTGATCGCCAGCCCTATGGCAAGCGGGATATGCGGCGTGAAATCGTCAAAAACGAAAAGCTGCAGGCCAAGAAGCAGCAGCGTCAGTATCACCGGGACAAGCGCGATACCGAGCGACGGCGCCCTTGGCGGGACAATGTTGTCTTTTGCCATTGTCGTCTCCTCTGTTGGTGGTTTTTGGTTCAGATGCGCCCCGTGCCGGAGACAGCGTGCCGGAGACAGCGCGCGGCGTGGGTCCCGGCCGGTCAATACCGGCCGGGCACCGGGTCAGGATGCGGTGGCCAGCAGGCTTGCGTTGCCGCCCGCCGCGGTCGTATCGATGCACAGATGCCGTTCGAGTATGAAGCGCTCTGGTGCCACGGTCTCGGTCACCAGCGGCAGGATCGCGCCGTCGCGCTGCGACAGCGCCACGCGCAGGCGTCGGGTCCAGTCAGAGGCGCCGGCGGCGCAGACCACCGCGATGCCGCCGATGGTCTCGAGCGTGTCGGCGTCTACCGTGCCGTCAAGCGCAACAATCGGGGCGCCGGCCGCCTGCAGCGGTTTTGCGGCCGCCTCGGCGCCGGGCACGACCATCAGCACGCCGCAGCCCGCAGCCAGGCCCTGCACGGCCTGCGCGGTGGCGATCTCGGGCGTGGGCCCCAGACACAGCACCGTGCCCCTGGGATACATCCGCAGGCGGTTGCTTTCACCGGTCGGTCCGGGAAGGGTCTGCGGGGACATGTCGAAACCGGCGGTTTCCGACAACGCCTTGCGCATGATGCCCTTGGCTCCGCTCAGGGCGCTGCGCAGCGCCGACACACGCTCTGGTCGTGCCGCCCAGTTGCGCGCGTCAACCCGATGCAGGGCCTTTTCCAGCGCGTCGGGTTCCACCGCATCCGCCTTGGGCGCGGCATGGGATTCGGGCTTGGCCGTGCGCCGGAACCGCGTCAGGTAGAGCGGCCCGCCGGCCTTGGGACCGGTGCCCGACAGCCCCTCGCCGCCGAAGGGCTGGCTGCCCACGATGGCGCCGATCTGGTTGCGGTTGACATAGGTGTTGCCGACGCGGATCCGCTCGACGATCTGTTGCACCCGGTCGTCGATCCGCGTGTGCAGCCCGAAGGTCAGCCCGTATTCACGGGCGTTGATATCGTCCACGACCCTGTCGATATCGCGCGCCTTGAAACTGGCGACATGCAGCACCGGCCCGAAGACCTCGCGCTCCAGATCGGCGATGCCGCCCACCTCGACCACCGCAGGCGACACGAAGGTGCCGCCCTCGGGCGCGGCCAGTTTCCTGGGCACTTTCTTCCTTTTCTCGTGGGCGGTGATGTAGCCCGCAATGTCGTTCTGCGCGTCCGCGTCGATCACCGGCGAGACATCCACATCGGTGCGCCACGGATCGCCGATCACGAGCGCGTCCATCGCCCCGTAGAGCATGTGAAGCAGCCGCTCGCGCGCCTCTTCCTGCACGTAGAGCATGCGCAGCGCCGAACAGCGCTGACCCGCCGACTGGAAGGACGCGATCAGGATGTCGCGCACCGCCTGTTCGGTCAGCGCGGTCGAATCCACGATCATCGCGTTCAGCCCGCCGGTCTCAGCGATCAGCACCGCGTCCGGCCCGGCATTTTCGGCCAGCGCCCTGTGGATGATCTGCGCCACCTGCGTGGAGCCGGTGAAGCAGACGCCCGCGATGCGCGGATCGCTCGTCAGCGGCCCGCCCACAGTCGGCCCGTCGCCGGGCAAGAGTTGCAGCGCGGCCTCGGGCAGGCCCGCCGCGCGCATAAACGCGACCGCCTTTGCGGCGATGAGCGGCGTTTGCTCTGCGGGTTTTGCGAGCACCGCGTTACCGACCGCAAGCGCCGCCGCGATCTGCCCGGTGAAGATAGCGAGCGGGAAGTTCCACGGGCTGATGCAGACGAACATGCCGCGCGGAGAGCCCGGTTCCTCAGAGTCCAGACGCTCGGCCTCGACGGCGTAGAAGCGCAGGAAATCGACCGCCTCGCGCACCTCTGCGATCCCGTCCAGCAGGGTCTTGCCCGCCTCTCGGGTGGCAATCGCGGCCAGTTCCGCGACGTTGTCCTCGTAAAGATCCGCGACCTTGCGCAGGATATCCGCACGCTCGGCCACCGGTTTCGCCGACCAATCCTTGAATCCGCCCTCGGCGGCGTCCAGCGCGGTGGCCACCTCCTCGGACGTGGCGTCGTGCACGGTGCCGATCACCCGGCTGGTGTCGGCGGGCGAATGCACCTCGCGTGCCGTGCCCTGGGGCGCGGGCGACCCGGCGATCATTGGCCCGCCGGTCCATTGCGTGTCGGCAAACGCCTCTCGCGCGGCCAGCAGCGGCAGGATCGAGGCCGGCTCGTTGACACGGAACCCCTTGGAGTTCTTGCGCTCCGGTGCGAACAGCTCTTCGGGACGCTTGATCTTCGGGTTGGCGATCTGGTCGCCCAGGGCCTCCACGTCCTTGACCGGATCGCGCGCGATCTCTTCGGGCGAAATCGTCTCGTCGACGATCTGGTTGACGAAGGACGAATTCGCGCCGTTCTCCAGCAAACGCCGGACAAGATAGGCCAGAAGGTCGC
The DNA here is from genome assembly GCA_041685435.1 of Roseovarius sp. GTDB lineage: Bacteria > Pseudomonadota > Alphaproteobacteria > Rhodobacterales > Rhodobacteraceae > Roseovarius. The sequence goes on along the minus strand of JAWLFT010000008.1, from coordinate 50,444 downwards.
GATGTGCGCCGACGGGCGCATAGATCCGGCAACGCGTGCCCTCGGAGGCCTTCACGATACCGTGCAGCGATTCGCCCATGCCGTGCAGGCGCTGGAACTCGAAACTGTCCTTGTCGTTGCCGGCCATGGCGATGACGGCGGCGCAGGTATGGGCGTTATGCGTGGCGAATTGCGGATAGATCCGGTCGCGCCGGTCCATCAGCATCTTGGCGCAGGCCATGAAGCTGAGATCGGTGTTGACCTTGCGGGTGAAGACCGGAAAGCGCTTGACGCCCATTTCCTGCGCCAGCTTGATCTCGGTGTCCCAATAGGCGCCCTTGACCAGCCGCACCATGATCTTGCGGTCCAGCCGCTCGGCCATGTCGTATAGCGTCTCGATCACCGGGCCCGCGCGGCGCCCGTAGGCCTGCACGACGACGCCGAACCCGTCCCAGCCGTCGAGCGCGGGATCCGACAGCATCGCCTCGATCACGTCGAGCGACAGGTCGAGCCGGTCCTGTTCCTCGGCGTCGATGTTGAATCCGATATTGGCCTTTGCCGCCTGTTTCACCAGATCGAGGGCACGCGGCAGCAATTCGGCCATCACCGTGTCGCGATGGGTGTATTCGTAGCGCGGATGCAGCGCCGACAGCTTGACCGAGATCCCGGGGCTGGAGCGCACATCGCCCTTGGCCTGCTTGGCGATCGACGCGATGGCCTTGGCATAGGCGGCATGGTAGCGCTGCGCATCCTCGTCGGTGCGCGCCGCCTCACCCAGCATGTCGTAGGAATAGGTGTAGCCCTTCTTTTCCAGTTCGCGGGCGTTCTTCATCCCCTCGTCGATGGTCTGGCCCAGCACGAACTGCCGCCCGAGGATCTTCATCGACTGCCCGACGGCGGTGCGCACCACGGGCTCTCCCAGCCGTTTGACCAAACCGCGCAGTGCCCGCGCCGGGCCTTTCGGGTCATCGTCCAGAACGCGGCCCGTCAGCATCAGCGCCCATGTCGAGGCATTGACAAGCGAGGACGACGAGTGCCCCAGATGCGCACCCCAGTTCGACGGCGCGATCTTGTCCTCGATCAGATCGTCGATGGTCTCGGCATCGGGCACGCGCAGCAGCGCCTCGGCCAGACACATCAGGCCCACGCCCTCTTCGGTCGACAGGCCGTATTCCGCGAGAAACGCCTCCATCATCGACGGCGAGGTTTCGCGGCGGACACGGTCGACATATTGCGCGCCCATTTCGGCGATCTTCTTTCGGTCGGATTCGGACAGGCCAAGCTCTTTGGACAGGATGCGGATCACCTCCGCCTCGTCCTTCCAGTAGTGATCGCGGATGGTCGCGCGCATGGGATTTTCGGTGCTGGCGTCCTTCGTCTGGGCGATATTCATCTCATCCTCCTGACTGCCGTCATGTTCCTTTGATCCGGACAGGGCCGAGGGCGCGCCCTGCGGTTTCCCCAGCCGGCCATCATCCCGGCCTGTGTGCCACGCGGCCCGTCTGGACCTGCACCAAGGGATGCGCTGTCACCAGCCATACAGCCCCGAACCGGGACGCCCGGGGGTGGCAAGACGCGACAACACCGGCATGACATGCCCGGCTCGGGCGATCTTCAGGCGCAGATCCGCGCCCGTCGCTGCAAAGGCGGTTTCGTGTTTTCAACCTGTTCATTGGGTCAGGGTTGGACATGTCGTGCCCGGTGTCAATGCTCCGGCCCCACGGTGCGGCGGACGGGAGGGGCGTGATAACGTCGCGATGACCCGTTACAAGGCACTGGATCCCTTTGATATCGGACACGGTGAGCGCCCCTCGCATGCCGCGCATTGGCCGGTGACGCCCTTTCGGGGCGTGCGCCCGACAGGCCGGCACGCCGCCGGTCACGATGTGCAGGCCGTTCGGGCGGTTCGTGTGTGCGAGCAGATCATTTCCGGGCAGGTCTCGGCGGTCACCCTACAGGACGAAGTACGGCACGGCCGCAGCAGCGCCGAGGATGGCGAGCCCGACCAGAACGAAGACCCCGTCGCGGGTCAGCAAGGCGATCGAGAAGGACAGCACCGCCATCCCGAGGACCGACGAGGAGAACGGAACGATCTCCAGCACCGGCATCAGGATGCCCGTGATCATGCAAAGCAGTTGCGGCAGGAGGCGCCCGCCGTTCCCGACCAGCCGTGGCAGCCGCCCCTTGCGCGTGTTCCGGTCAAGGAAATCCGCCACGCGCCGCATCTTTTTCAGCCCGGCGCGCAGCTTGTCCCCCGGCAGGGTGCGCCGCGTCACGGTGTCCGGCAAATAGAGATGCGTGCGCTTGAACAGCATCTGCCCCGCGATGAAGGCGATGGTGATGCCGCACAGGGATGAAAAGAACGGGATACCGCTCATCGGTGACACGACCAGCAGCGCCGGCACCATCATCGTCGACACGAAGGACGCCGCGCCGAAGGCCTTCACGAGATCCTTGAGAGAAACCTCGTCCACCTGTGCGCATGCCTCCAGCCGGTTGACGATATCGCGGACCGGATAGTCGGACCCGCCCTGCGCAGGGTCTGCGTCGGATCCGCCCGCCTGCTGTGTCATCGCCTCGCCCCTTGCGCCTAAGACCTGTGCGTTCAATGCCTTTTTCGGGGCGGTTCTGCAACTGCAGACCCGGCGCGACGCCGCCGGCCACGTGCCCCGCCCAGATCGAAGGGCGATCAGGAGACGGCGCCGTCATGGGGCCATGTCAGGAGGGTGCCGGATTTGCACGAGGCGGGGTCGCGGGCGTCATCCCGCGTGTGCATACGGGGGAGGCGCCGGGAGGCGCCGGGCGGCCCGCGCCGCTGCAGCGCAGCCAGAGCGGGCAACGGCATGGATCCGCCATCACTCAAACGGGCGTGGCGTGCTGGGTTCCGACGCCGGACGTGGCGCGGGGCTTGGACCCGCTCGGCTTGGCCGGTTTCGCCGTTTTGGCGTCTTGTGATGCGCCCTTACCCTTTTCGGCCTCGCCCTGTGTGGTCGCGCCCTGTGCGGTCGCGGTCTGGGTGATCTGCGTGCACAGCGCGACCCAGTCCTGCAGGTCCGCGCTGACGCGTTTGAACGAGCCACGCTGCCAGTCGGCCATGGCGCGCAAGGCCGCCGCCGGGTCGGTGCCTTGGGTCTTGCTTAGCGTCTGCAGCGCCTCAAGCCCGGTCTCGGCAGCTTCCTGCCGGCGCTCCAGCCAGTGCCGCGTGAAGGTCTCGGTCTGGCGGACCATCTCCTGTTGCACCGTCAGCAGCTGCTCGACCTGCGGCATCGCCGCCCCGTTCGGGTTGAAAAGCGCCTGCATCCGGCGCGTAAAATCCGTGATGTCCGTCTGCAGATGATCCTCTGCCATGGTTCCACTCCCTAGCTTCATGCCTCCGTTCGCACTGAGCGGACAGTGACATGGCCCGGCGGGTACCGGCATTAACCCGCATCAAGCATGGAGGCGCTGCGGCGCCGATTATCTATGAAACAGACGGTCAGACTGATAATATGACATTACTGAAGGTTGTGCGATTCTGCAGCGCGGCGTGCGGGTCCGGTGATGGCCCGACTCTGCCAAAGATCGGCGTCCTGTTTGGAGACGGGCTTGAAAACGGTTTGTTACGGGGGGCGCTCTGATGCTGAAAACCCATTCTGTTTTTGAGGACTTCATCGGGCGCGACAAGCGCGGTGTGGCGCCGGGAACGATCCTCAGGTGTGAGGGCGACGAATCACGCAAGCGGTTCTATGTCGCTGAGGGTTGGCTGGCGGTGTCCAAATCGCTGGAGGATGGCGAGCAGCAGATCCTGGAATTCATCCTGCCGGGCGAGACCTATGATCCGACCGCCGCCGACGGCCAAACGAGTTTCGTCGAAATCAAGGCGCTGTGCGACGCGGTGGTCGCCACCATCGACCGGACGGTCTGGGCGCGGTTGCTGCGCGAGAATCCCGATCTGTGGCATGCCGAAAGCCTGCACGTCACCGCGATACAGGCCCGGCAATCGGAACGCATGCTGCGGCTTGGCAAGTCGAGCGCCGAGACCCGGATCGCCTATGTCCTGATCGAGTTGTGCCTGCGGCTGTCGGAGGACGGAAACATGTATAACCGCGCCTTCAATGTGCCGCTCGGTCAGAAGCAGCTGGGCGATTTCACCGGTCTGTCCTCGGTGCATGTGTGCCGCACGCTGCGGCGTATGGCCCGGCAAGGCATCATCACGACGGGCAACCACATGGACATCGTGATCCATGATGTCACGGCGCTGACAGAACTGGCGGGGGTCGATCTTGCGATGCTTCGCCGGGCAATCATTCCCGGCATGACCTGACGGCCGGACTGGCCCCCCGGATCACCCCGGATCGTCTTGCGCACGGGCTTCGCTGACCTCGCCGAGGACCTGTCCGGCCAGTTCCTCGGAGGCGTGCTCGGCGAGGTCACCAAGCGACACGACGCCGACCGCCACGCCGTCGCGGCTCAGCACCACCAGGCGGCGCACCTGCCGCTCTCCCATCAGCGCCGCGGCCTCCGCCACGTCGTCATCCAAGAGACAGGTGATCACGTGGCGCGACATGATATCCGTGATGGCGGTGTCGGGTCCGCGAAAGAAACCCGTCGCGCCCAGTGCGCGGGTGACGATATCGCGGTCCGTCACAAGGCCGATCGGCCTGCCGTCCCGAAGCACCGGCAAACTGCCCACGCCATGGGTGCGCATCCGCATCGCGGCCTCGCGAATCGTGGTGTCTGTCGTTGCGGTGATCACCGGGGATGACATGACTTTCCTGACCTGCATGGTCCTTTCGTGGCCTCTCACGCGTGGAAGGATTGAAAACATCTCACCCCCTACAACCTAAAGCAGTTTGGTACAAATCCTATTAATCTTGGTCAATGCGCGGCGCGGGATCATCGGCCAGAAAGACGCGGGGATGACAGAGGAAAGCCATGCCGGACCGACTGATTCATGATGGCGAGGCACCGTCACTTACGATGCAGGACGCGCATCGCGTCCTTGACGCACTTGGACCGATGCCGGGTGAGGCGCTGGCGGCGATGGTCGATTACGGGCTCAGCGATGCCGAGATCGCCCGCTATTACGGCCTGTCGTCCGAACTCGTCGCGACGCTGCGGGCGCATTGGCGCATCGGCTAGGTCCCCTGGACCCGGTGATCATCCTGATGCCTGCGCCTCGTCATGCGCCGGCTCGTCCTCGGCGGCCCGGGCCGCGCGGCTCTGGTCCTCAAGCGGCACGATGACCCGGAAGGCCGCGCCGGTCTGCCCGGGCAGGTAGCTGACGGAGCCGCCGAGCCGCTCCATGATCTCGCGGCAGATCGCGAGGCCCAGCCCGGCGCCGTCGGCGGTGGTCTGGCCGATGCGCGAGAATTTCTCGAAGATCACCGCCTGTTTCTCGGCCGGGATGCCCGACCCGTTATCGATGAAATCGATGACCGCGCAGCCGTCGCGGACGCGGGCGCGGATGGTCAGCACCGGCGGCGTTCCGTCACAATACTTGCGGGCATTGGCGATCAGATTGATGAAGACCTGCGCCAGCCGGTCGAGATCGGAGGTCAGCGTGATCGCCTCGGACGCGCGGTCGCGGTCGACCTGCAGGGTCGTGTCCTTGACCCCGGCGGCGCGTTCGGCGCGGTCGAGCACATCCGAGAGCACGCCGGTCTGGCTGTTGATCTCGACCTGGCCGTTTTCCAGCACGCTCAGGTCCAGAAGATCGTCGAGCAGGCGCGTGAGGCGCACCGTCTCGTCATGGATGATCGAGGCGTATTTTTCCTGTTCCTCGGGCGTCAGGTCGCCGGTGTCGCGCAGGATCTCGGAAAAGGCCCGGATCGAGGTCATCGGCGTCCGCAGCTCGTGGCTGATCTGGCTCAGGAAGCCGTCCTTCTGCACGGAAAGCTGCGTGAGCTTTTCGTTGGCCTGCCGCAATTGCCGCGCGGTGCGGGCAAGCTCCTGCGATTTCGCCTCGAGTTGGGTGGAGTATTCCATGATCTGCGCGGTCTCGTCGGCCACCGCCATCAGATCCTCGACCGACACCGCGGTGCCGCCGACGATCTGGCTGATCATCGCATGCGCCGTGGCCGCCCCCACAGAGCCCGACAGCACACGCTCCAGTTCCTGCAGGAAGTCGGGGCTGGGTTCGGGCAGGTAGCCGGCCACGCCCTGCCGCCTCGCGGCATTGGCAAAAAGCGCCTGCGCCTCCTGCGCGCCCATGATGCGTTGTGACATGACCAGCAGATCCTCGCTCTGGGCCATGTTGCCGCTCCAGCCGCTGGGGGTTCGGGAATGCTCGAACACATTGACGAATTGCGCGCCCTGCAGGCGTTCCATCGGTCGCGGAAAGTCGAGCAGCGAGCCGAGGATGAACCCGCAGGTATTGAGCAGCATCGACCACATCAGCGCATGGATCACCGGATCCATGCCGTGCGCCCCGAAAAGCGCATAGGGTCGCAGCCACGAGATACCGGCGAGGCCATGATCGAACACGGTCTGCGGCAGCAGGTCGGACGGCCCGAAGCTGGGCAGAAAGAGACAGTAGAGCCACACCAGCGCGCCGGCGCTCATACCCAGCAGTGCGCCGCTGCGCGTGGCCCCGCGCCAGAACAGACCGCCCATCAGCGCGGGCAGGAACTGCGCCACGCCGACAAAGGCGATGAGCCCGATCGCCGCGAGCGCCGAGCCGCCGCCCGACAGGTGAAAATAGAGATAACCCAGAAACACCACGCCGGCGATGCTGAGGCGCCGGGCCATGATCGCCACCTTGCGCACATCGCCCGACATTATCGCGGCATTGCCCGAATAGCTCAGCCAGATCGGCATCACCACGTGGTTCGACACCATGGTCGACAGCGCGATCGAGGCCACGATCACCATCGAGGTGGCGCTGGAAAATCCGCCCAGAAAGGACAGGATCGCCAGCCCGTCGCGCCCCTCCATCAGCGGCAGGGTCAGCACGAAGAAGTCCGGATTGGCGCCTTCGGGCATCATGTCGAGCCCGACGGCGGCGATCGGGATGACAAAGAGGCTCATCAGCATGAGATAGGCCGGAAAGGCCCATGAGGCGGTGCGCAGATGTTCTTCTTCCTCGTTCTCGACCACCATGACCTGAAACATCCGCGGCAGGCACATGAACGCCGCCGCCGAGAGCAGCGTCAGCCCCACCCAACGGGATCCCGAGACGTCGAAACGCGAGATGTCCGACGCCTCGATCCGGTCGAGCGTGCCGGCGACGCCGCCGGCCAGCCCCCAGACCACGAAGATCCCCACCGCCAGAAGGGCACAGAGCTTGACCACGGCCTCGATCGCGATGGCCATGACCACGCCGTGATGCCGCTCGTTGGCGTCAAGGTTGCGGGTGCCGAAAAGCACGGTGAAGATCGTCAGGCCGACCGCCACCCAGAGCGCGGTGGATTGCATGTCCGACAGGTTGATCGCCTCGGGGTCGGTCTCGGCGAAGGCGGCGAAGGACAGCGTCACGGATTGCAGCTGCAGCGCGATATAGGGCGTCGTGCCGATCACCGCGAGCACCGTCACGAACACCGCCAGCGGGTTGGATTTGCCGTAGCGCGACGAGATCAGGTCGGCGATCGAGGTGATCCGCTGGCTGCGCCCCACGCGCACCAGCCGGCGCAGGGTCCACCACCAGCCGATCATCACCAGCGTCGGCCCGAGATAGATGGTCACGAATTCAAGCCCCGACCGGGCGGCAAAGCCGACCGCGCCGTAGAAGGTCCAGGCGGTGCAGTAGATCGACAGCGACAGCGTGTAGACCAGGGGCGTGCGCAGCCAGCCGACCCGCCCGCGCGCCGCCGCGCGATCCGCGCCGAAGGCCACCATGAACAGAAAGGCGACATAGCACATGCAGACCAGCACGAGGACGTTGAGAGCCGACATTCACATGTCCTCGCGCTCGGG
>JAWLFT010000008.1:0-42472 GCA_041685435.1 Roseovarius sp. | reverse complement strand
ATCCGCGCCGAAGGCCACCATGAACAGAAAGGCGACATAGCACATGCAGACCAGCACGAGGACGTTGAGAGCCGACATTCACATGTCCTCGCGCTCGGGCCCGCGCTCGGGGCCGCCCGTCTCGGGCTCGCTTGCCCGCAAGTGGCGCGACACCAGGGCCGACAGCCCCACCAGCACCACCCAGAGCCCGAAGATGTAGAACATCACCGTCGCGGTGCCGGGATCTCCCTCGGGCCCCTGCCACAGAAGCGGAATGACCATCAGCACCCCGGCCGCGATCGGCAGCAGCCGGGCGGCATCGGCGAGGCGGCGATGCCGGTAGGTGCGCCGGGCCAGAAAGACGGGGCGGCGCTCGGGGTTCATGTCTGGACCAGCGCGCGCACGGCGGCCAGCACATCGGCGTTGGAAAACGGCTTGATCATGTATTGATTTGCGCCGGCGCGTTCGGCCGCTTCCTTGTCCTTTTCCTGCCCGCGGGCGGTCAGCATCAGCACCGGGGTTTCGGCGAAATCGGCATCCGCGCGGATCTCTTCGAGGATGTCGTAGCCGCTCTTGCCCGGCAGCATCACGTCGAGGATGATCAGATCGGGCGCGCGGGCGCGGACCGTCTCCATCGCGTCATGCCCGTTGGAATGGGTCTTCACGTCCCAGCCGTCGCGCGACAGGATGAAGCTGACGGCCTCGATGATGTTCGGCTCGTCCTCGATCAGCAGAACCTTCTTTGCAGTGGTCTCCATGGGATCGGCCTCCCCTTTCCGATGCGTGCGCGGCAAGGGCGCATGCCCACTATCCCGGTTACCGTGGTATCTGTCAAAAGCCCTCTGCGAGGATCGATGGCTCGCGCCGCGCGGGGCAGTCGTGGATCGGGCAGATCCGGCAACTGACGCCGAGATCCAGCACCTCGCCGAGCGTCTCGCCGGTCTCCGGGTGCGGATCGGGCAGCAGCAGCATGTGCATGCGGGTCAGCGCCGGCCGGCCGAAGCCCGCGGGTCCCGCCGCCCCGGCCACCGCCATCGCCGTGACCGGCGCTTCGCCGCGCCCGGCCTGCCGCACCCGCATCCGCAGCGGCACGGCGGGCTGCGCCATGACCTGATAGAGCGGCCAGAGCGCGCAGGCCCCGGCCAGACGCGGCATGTCGAAGCCGGTGATCGGCTTGCGAAAGACCAGCGTGCCCGAGGCGTCGCAAATCGCCAGCCCGACCGGCCCGACCTCTGCGGCGGGCAGGGCTGCCAGCCGGCGGAACACCCGCGCGAGATCCGTGCCCGCAGCCTCTGCCAGACGGTCCGGGCGCATGCCGATATCCCTGATGCGCGCCAGAAGGCCGCGCAGCGGCAGGGCCTGCGCATCCTCCAGATAGCGCATCAGCAGGTCACGCGTCAGGCTTTGCGCCGGCGCCGACAGGGCCTTGCCGCCGTCACCCTGCAACAGCCGCGTGACATCGCGCGGGCCGGCGAGGCTGTGCTCCAGCGTGGGGAGGTGAAAGTCGTGCGCGGCGAGAAAGGCGTGCATCTCGTCCTGCGGCGACTGCATCTCGGTCTCGCGATTGGCGGCGCCTTCGAGATAGCGCACGAGGATCTGCGCCCCGTCGGTCAGCCGCGCGCTGTCCTCGTTGATGTTGCGGTGAAAGCGCGTCTGCCATTCGGGCTCCAGCGCCTCGGTATCGACGAGGATCGACGAGGTGGCGCGGATCGAGGTCACCGCCGAGATGACCTCGTGCAGGGAATCCGCCAGAAACGGATCGTGCGACAGCCGGTCGGTGAGCGTCTCGATCGTCCGCTCCAGCGTCTGGTTGCGCTCGTGCAGCGCGGTCAGGATCCTCGCCCAGCCCGGAAACCGTTCGGCGAAGTCTTCGGTCTGGTCGGGATCGGCATCGTGCCGACCCGATGAGGCGGCCGCTTCGCGCAAGCCCGCGACGAGCGAGGCTTCGGCGCCGTCGGACAGCAAGGACGCCTCCACTTCCAGAATCTCGGCGATCTTCAAGAGGGTCTTGCCGCCGATCTTGCGGCGGTTATGCTCGATAAGATTGAGGTAGGATGGAGAGATGCACGCGTGGCGTGCAAGATCCGACTGCCTGATCCCTGTCTGCAGGCGTCGATCGCGAATGCGTGTGCCGATCATGGACTGGTCCGCCACCGGATTTTCCTGTCATTGGCGGCACTTGCCGCAGAACGCTGACAACTCTTTTACAAGATTTTCGCCAATCATGTCCATAAATTCACAAAATAAAACTCTTGTCCAAGGCGTTTGTTGCGAACTTTTGTCACCCCGGCCAATGGTCGGAGCGCGCGATGGTGTCTTGGGCCGCGTTTGAGCAGGCGTGTCCCTCGATTATCCGTGAAGGGAGATACGGGCGCGCGCCACCGACAACTGGCTTGCCTGCATCCCCGATGCGCATCCCGGCTACATCAGCTGGGATCGGCACCAGGAGAGCCCGAAGATCCTCGAGCACACCGTGACCAGTTGGGCCGGGCATGGCCTTCTCACCCGCCATGCCTGCACGGACTTGCCGCCTCGGACCTGTCGCCTCGGACCTGCCGCAAAAGCAACATGGTCGCTGGAACCGTCTCGTCGATCGCGCCGCCACACGCGCAAAACATGCCATCCAGACAGAACTGCCCACTGAAGAGGAAGGAGGTGTAGTTTAATGCAGATGGATATCGGCAAGCTCATGCCCGATACCGGGTCGGTGATGTTCGACGGCCAGTCGGTGCTGGGGCGCAAACCGCACGAGATCAACCAGATGGGCATTGCCCGCGCGTGCCAGACTCCCCATATCTTCGGCGATCTCACGGTGCTGGAAAACATGACGATCCGATCTTGGCCAAGCGCGACGGCGTGTTTTGCATGCACGCTAGCGGGCATGCGAACAAGGAGACCGCGGTTCTCGATCAGGCCCAAGACATGCTTGAAAATCTCGGGCTGGCCGAAGACTGGCACATGGATGCCGCGTTGATTGCGCGCGACGACAAGCGACGGCTGGAGATCGGCATGTGTCCGGTCCAGCAACCCCGGCGCTTGCTGCTGGACGAGCCGACAGCGGGCATGGCGCGGGCCGACACCAGCGCGACCATCGACCTTTTCAGGCAGATCCGCGCCTCGAGGAGCGCCGCAAGCAGGCTGGCACGACCCTGTCGGGCGGCAACCAGCAGATGCTGGCCGTGGCCCGCGCGCTGGCCCGTGACATCAAGGTTCTGTTGCTGGATGAACCCTGCGAAGGACCGCCGCCGAAGTCTTCGGCAACGAGGAACATCCCGCGATCTGACGGTCGGTCAAGGTGCCCGGGTACAGTGCTCGGGTCATGGCGTCCGGAATCTTGCGCGACATCGTATCGGCAAGCGATTGCCGTCCCCTTTGATCTTGCGCTTCTTGTGGCCCATCTTTGCGTCGCGATTCAACGATACCGGAAAGGAGCCGCCCATGATCCGCAATCTGACCAGCGCCGGTCTCGTCAGCCTTGCCCTTGCGGGCTGCATCGACACCAGCGACAACCGCGAACTGACAGGCGCCGCGATCGGGGCCGGTGCCGGGGCCGTGGGCGCCGCATTCTTTGATGCGAACCCCGGTTGGACGGTGGTTTCCACGCTTGCCGGGGCCGCGGCGGGCACCCTTGTGGCGCGCAACACCCAGACCAATGAATGCGCCTATTCCAATGGCGACGGGACCTATCGCACAGTGCCGTGCTAAGATGCCGTGCTAAGGGTGCCTTGTTGACGGTGCGCCCCTGAACCGGGGCTGTCACGCCCGGTGATATGGGCTGCCCGCGAGAATCGAGGCTGCGCGGTACAGCTGCTCCATCAGCATCACCCGCGCCAGCATGTGGGGCCAGACCATCTTGCCAAACGACAGCGCGACATCCGCACGCGCGCGCAGATCGGGCGAGAGCCCATCGGCGCCGCCGATCAGAAAGGCCGCATCGCCACAGCCCGTATCCCGCCAACGCGCCAGTTTTCGGGAAAATTCGGGCGAGGTCATCACCTCGCCCCGTTCATCGAGGGCAACCACGACAGCGCCCTTGGGGATGGTGCGATCCAGCAGCAAGGCCTCGGCCGCCATGCCGCCGCCCTTCTTGTCCTCGACCTCGTGTAGCTGCAGGGGGCCCAGCCCAAGCGCGCGCCCGGACTTGTCGAAGCGCGCCGCGTAGTCGTCGATCAGCGCACGCTCGGGGCCGGCGCGCAACCGGCCCACGGCACCGACATGTACCCGCATTCAGACCTGGGACGCCGCCGTCTGCCCGGCCGGAAGCCACATCTTTTCCAGCTGATAGAACTCGCGCACCTCGGGCCGGAAGACATGGACGATCACGTCGCCCGTGTCGATCAGCACCCAGTCACCGGCGGTCTTGCCTTCGGTTCGGGCGAGAATGCCGTGATCCTGCTTGAGCCGATCCACCAGCTTTTCCGAGATCGCCGAGACCTGACGCGAGGACCGCCCGGAGCAGATCACCATGTAATCGCCCATGGCCGTCTTGCCGCGCATGTCGATCTGCACGATGTCTTCGGCCTTGTCATCGGAAAGGGAAGTGAGAATCGCCGCAAGCTGCGCTTCGCTGTCTGCGGTCAAAGCGGGCACCGTCGGGCGTGCCCCGTGATCAGCGGCCCCGGCCGCGTGGGTCGTAAGAGACAGGACATTGTCCTCCTTGATGGCGCACCGCAAAGCCCCGGTGCCGGACATGCTTCAAAGGTAGCAAGAGACCGGTGACATTTCAATGAAACCCTGCGCGGCAGCATCATTTCCCTTGGCTGCGCATGCGGGTCTGCGTGCCCGGCCGTCTCGGATGCGCCACGCCCTATGACAGGTTACCGCGCAAGGCGCCATGGCTGAGATTTGAACCACGCGACGGTATAGGCCACCAGGATCAGCGCCGCGAACCCGACCAGATTGGCCAGCGTCATGTTCCACGTGTTGCGCCCGATCTGATCCATCACGAAGCCCGAGAACCGGGCGAAGACCATCGAGAACACGAATACCGCCAGCGACTGCTGCCCGACCTTGAGAATCATCTGCAGCAATGCCCCCCACGCTCGCGCGCCGAGGCCCGCCCCGACGGTCTTGAGCCGTGCGCCGCCATCGCCCGCCGCGACCCAGCAGAGATAGGCCAAGCCGAGGAAATGCACGTAGCGCAGGATGCCGAAATCGGACTTGAAGAACAGCCCCTGATTGGCGATGCGCCAGTCGATGATGCCCTCGCGGATGTCCGGTGCGAAGGGGCCGAAGATCTCGCGCATGCCGATATGCGACAGCGGGATGATGGCGATCACGATCAGCGCGGCAATCCCGATCAGCGGCGCGCTGACGGGCGGTTTCGGCAGCCAGCCGCGCATGAAGGCGAACCCGGTGAAGAAGATCAACTGCCAGCCGAAGGGGTTGAAGAACCATGCGCGATCCGACCATGGCTCTGCCGCGAAGGCGAGACGTAGCGCACCGAGGCCAAGGCTGTCCAGAAGCGCGCCCTGCGCGAGCACCCACAACAGCCCGATGGCCCCGGCGACTGCCCAGAGGCTGACGCGGCTCAGGGCCATCATCAGCGGCATCATCGCGAGGATGACCAGATACATCGGCAGGATGTCGAAGTAATTCGGCACGTAAGTCAGCGTGAACAGCCCCACCAGAGCCGGCCCGGGATCCTCGAAGAACGCCCACAGGTTCAGCGTGCCGATATACGGGTCCTCGAACGTGCCGAACAGATCGAACGACGCCAGCATCGCGGCGATGGCGAAGAACATGCCGATATGCGCCCAGTAGACCTGCCAGACGCGAAACGCCACGCGCCCGGTTCCCAGGATCCAGCCGGCCCGGTCGAAGCTCCGACCGAATGCGATGGCCGAGGCCATGCCCGAGCAGAACACGAAAATCTCGGTGGCGTCCGAAAAGCCCCATCTGGCCGGGATCCAGCTGGTGAAGAAATTGTTCGGCGTATGCGCGCAGAGGATGATGAACATCGCCAGCCCGCGGAAGAAATCCAGCCGGATATCGCGGGCCGTGGCAAATGGGGCCGCCTCTTGCGCAGTGGCGCGGCCTTTGGTGATGGCCGGATCGGCAACACTCGTCATCGCGCTGTGTATTCCCCTGACAGTATGAAGTGTGAATTGGCGTTATTCGGCAGGCAATCTCTGGGCCGTTTTCCAGTTCCCGCGCGCGGCGGAAATCAGATCGAGCCGGTTTGCGGCATAGCTGTCAAGGGTCCCGGCGCGCTGACCGGAGCGCTCGTGCAGAATCTTTTCGGCCTCGTCGAGGAATCCCGACCTAATGCCGGCATCGATTGTCAGCCGCTCAAACACGTCGCGCTGCGCGTGGCTGCCGCCGATGCTCTGCATGGATTGCCGCGCCTGCCCGAGGTTCAGGAACGCGGTGCGGTAATCCCCCTCGCCGAACGCCTCGAGCCCGGTCGCCGCCGAAAGGCCCGGATGCGCCATGCGCGCCTGCATTTCGGTCATGTCTGTGCGGCGTGCATCGCGCTGCAGCCGCGCCATCATGCGCGCCGTCGCCGCGTCGCGATTGCCGCCGACAAGCGCCATCAGGTAATGCAGATCGGCAAAGATCAGGCAGGCATCCTCGGTGCGGCGTTCGCAGACATCGGCCAACTCCTCCCATCTCCGGCCCACATCGTGACCCTCCAGCTCCAGTCGCATCAAGAGCGACGTGGCGTTCGAGATGTCGCGGAAATCGTCGGTGCGGTCGCGGCGTATCTCGGTGTCATAAAGATCGAACACCTCGGCGATCCGGTTTTGGTCGAGATGCAGCAGCGCCTTGTGCCACCAGACGTGATAGCGGAAATTGTTGCAATGCGCCCAGGCGTGTTCGCGCCCCTGCAGCCAGTCGATCCCGGCGCGCGCATTGGCGGTCATGTCAAAGACATGCGCCACCGCGTGCAGCCCCCAGGCATCGTCCGAGGCGAGGCTCAACGCCATGCGCCCGGCGGTCTCGGCGCGGGTATACTCGCCGGTTTCCTCCAGCGCGAAGGCGTGACAGCCCAGCAGATACCCGCGCGCCGGGTTCTGCGCATCATAGGCCGGCAACAGCGCCTCGACAGAGTGGCGCATGCCGTGCCGATCCCCGAGGATGAAGCGCGTGGCATGGCTGATCTTCATCGCCAGCGCATCCTCGGGCCAGCGCGCGAGAACCTCCTCCAGCGCCTCCACGCAATCCGACGGTCGCCCGTCGAGCCATGCGCCAAGCGCGCGCACATAGCCCATCTCGCGTGGGGTCGGGGCGCCCTGCTTTGCGGCAAGGCACGCCGCGGCGTAAGCCTCGCGCGCGGTGTCGTGCATTTCCGCCCGGCCCAGCATCAGGCAGAAAAGGCCCTTGGCGGCATGTGCCATGACGAAATCCGGCGCCTCGGTCAGGACCGTGCCCAGATGCTCGGGTGTCGTCGCGGCATGGGCGAGAAACTCCAGCACCATCTGGTCCCAGCCTTCGGCGGCCGCACGGTTTGAGACCGGGATCTCGTACCCGAACTGATCGTTTCGCATGGACCGATATCCTTTCGCCGCTCTGCGCCGTCGCTGCTAAAAGGTGATGTATCACGTCAGCGGCGATGCGGGGGGGCTGATCACCAACAGTTTATCCACACTCCAGCGCAGGTGAGCGCCGTGCGGCCGGGCCGGATGCGCGAAAGGCCGTCACGATGAGCGCAAACTTGCCCATGGCCCGTCCGCAGATGTCATCCGGCGGCGCCCGCGCGCCCGCATCCCGTCAGAGACGACTGTCATAGCTGCCACGGTCGATTTCCGCGGCGATGACGGTGAAACGGTCTGCGTCGCGCGCCGCGATCAGCGCATGGCGCAGATCCGCGCGGTTTGTCACCCGCACGCCATGCCCGCCGAAGGCGCGACCGATGGCGGCGAAGTCGTGGCGGTCGAAATCCACCGCCAGATTGGGCATCTGGCGTTCGCGCTGTTTCTTCTCGATCAGCGCGAGGCTGGCATCGACGAAGACGACAAAGATCACCGGCAGGCCCAGTTCGGTCACCGTGGACAGCTCGCCCGCCACCATCAGAAAGCCGGCATCGCCGGAAAAGCTGACCACGGTCGCGTCGGGCGTGGCGAGCTTCGCGCCGATGGCCAGCGGCACGGCGCAACCCATGGTGCACAGCGCGGTGGATTGCAGCAGCGTCCGGGGGGCGTGGGTGGTCCACATCTGCGACAGAAGGATCCGGTGCGCGCCGCTGTCGACTGTTGCGATGGTGTCCTCGGGCAGGGTGCGGCGGCATTCGTCGATCACCGCCGCCGCGCCCCAGTCATCCGTTGCGGGAAACGCCTGCGCCAATGCGTCCCGTGTCGCGGCCACCTCGCCGCCGGGCCAGGTGGTGCGCGGCGTGACGCCGTCGGCGATGGCCGCAAGCGAGGGCCCGCAGCCGCCCACGATGTTCAGCGTGGCCTGATGCATGTATTGGTGATTGGGCACGGCGGCGATGTCGATCACCTTCGTTGCTGCCGGATCCCAGATCTCGCGCCAGCCCGGGCGCATCTCTATGGGGTCGTAGCCCACGCAGAGGATCAGGTCGGCTTGGCTCACGAACGCGACGAGCAGGCCATCGGCCCGGGGCGACAGCCCGGCCCCGCCAAGCGCCAGCGGGTGCGTTTCAGGGATGATCCCCTTGGCCTTGTAGGTGGTGATGACGGCAATGTTCAGACGCGTGGCCACGTCGCGCACGGTCTCGCCGGCGCTCTCGTTCACGGCGTCCAGCCCCACGATCATCACCGGGCGATTGGCCCCGGCCAGCCAGCCGCGCGCCCGGTCGACCGTGGCCGAATCGGGCACCATGGGGGCGGCGTCAGGCCGGCGGCGCAGGCGGGGCAGCGTCACGCAGCGATCGGCCACCGAGATCGGCACGTCGACATGCACTGGCCCGGGGCGGCCTTCGGTGGCGATGCACACGGCCTTGTCGGCGATGATGTCGGCACCATCGGCGGTCAGCCGGAAGGTCGCCTTTGTGATCGGCGCCAGCACCGCCTCGTGATCGAGGACCTGGTGCGTGTAAGTGAGCGCCTCGTCGGCATCGACACAGCCCGAGAGCACGATCAGCGGGACCCGGTCCTGGTGGGCATTGGCAATGGCGTTCACACCGTTGAGGATGCCGGGCCCCAACGTGGCGATCAGGATGCCGGGTGCGCCGGTGCGGTGCCACACACCCTCGGCCATGAAGGCCGCCGCGTTCTCGTGGCGCGCGAGCGTCACCTCGATCCCGGCGCGGTCGAGCGCGTCCATCACCGTCAGAACCTCGCCGCCGGGCATCCCGAAGGCATGGCGGCACCCGGCCTCGTGCAGACGCCGGGCAAGGTGATCGGCCGCGCGGGCCGGAGTCTGGTCGGATTGGCTCACCGGTGGTCTCCTTCTGGTCCGATGCGAGTAGTGGCCGAGCAGCGTGATTTGCGCAAGCCGCTTGGCGGCGGGCGGCCCGGGCTGGATTTTCCGGCGCACACCGCTTAGGTCGGGGGTCGAAGCACGCGATCCAAGCCCGCACTACACCCGCACAAGACAACACCCGCACAAGGCCCGCGAACAATTTGGGGCCGCACAAGGATCTCCGATGACCAATCACCTCTATCAGAACGACCTGCCAGACGGTCTGGATCTTGGTCCCGTCGTGGCCATCGACTGCGAGACCATGGGGCTCAACCCGCATCGGGACCGGTTGTGTGTCGTGCAACTGTCCGGCGGCGACGGCAATGCGCATATGGTGCAGGTGGCCAAGGGGCAGACCAGCGCACCCATGCTCGAACGGCTTCTGACCGACAAGGACGTGCTCAAGCTGTTTCACTTCGGCCGGTTCGACATCGCCGCGATGTACAATGCCTTTGGCGCGCTCGCCTCTCCGGTCTATTGCACAAAGATCGCCAGCAAGCTGATCCGCACCTATACCGACCGGCACGGGCTGAAATACCTGCTGAACGAGCTGGTGGGCGTCGATGTCTCGAAACAGCAGCAGACATCGGACTGGGGAGCGGAGGCACTCAGCGGGGCGCAGCTCGATTATGCGGCCTCGGATGTCCTTTACCTGCACCAGCTGCGCGACGCGCTCGATGCGCGGCTCACCCGCGAGGGGCGCACCGACATGGCGCAGGCCTGTTTTGCGTTCCTGCCGACGCGCGCGCGGCTCGATCTGGCGGGCTGGCCCGAGATCGACATCTTTGCCCATTGAGCATGACGCGCACGGATAACACCCATTCGCGGGTCGTGGCGGGGATGAAGATCCTGCTGCCGCTTGTCGCCCTCGGGCTGCTGTCCACGGTTTTCCTGATCTCCAACACCGTCGATCCGTCGAAATCGGTGCCGACCGCGCAGATCGATCTGGAAAAACGCGCGCGAGAGCTTGGCGCGACCAACCCAAGGTTTGCCGGGGTCACCCGGCAGGGCGACGAGATCCGTTTCAACGCGGGTATCGTCCGGCCCGATCCCGCCACCCCAGAACGGCTGACCGCCGATCGGGTCGCGGCGCAGTTCCGGCTGGGCGCGGGCACGGAGGTGGATGTCACCGCCCACGCCGCCGAGTTCGATCAGCGCGCGCTGACCGCGCAGCTGCATGGAGAGGTGCGGATGACCACTTCGACCGGCTATGTGATCGACACCGCGCGGCTGATCTCGCGCCTGGACGAGCTGCATGTCCTCAGCCCCGGCCAGGTCGCCGCAACCGGGCCGCTCGGGGATCTGACGGCGGGGCGCATGCTGTTGCACAGGGCCTCGGCGGAGGGTGCGGCGGAATTGCTTTTCAGCGCCGGGGTGAAGCTGGTATATCTGCCGAAATCTGTGGGGGATTGAGTTTCGTGTTCAAATCAAAATCGTTTCTGGCTGGCATCGTTCTGGTCTGCCTGCCCATGATGGTCGCAGTGCAGGACGTGGCCGCACAGGGCGCGCGGGTGGCGTTCGGCACCACCGAACAGGACCGCAGCGCGCCGGTAGAGGTCACGTCCGACAGCCTCAACGTCAACCAGAACGACAACACCGCCGTGTTCGAGGGCGATGTGGTGATCGCGCAAGGCGAGATGCGGCTTGCGGCGCCGCGTGTGCTGGTCGTCTATCTCGCCGATCGCAGCGGGATCGAGCGGCTCGAGGCGACCGGCGGCGTGACACTTGTCAGCGGCGAGGATGCGGCAGAGGCCGACCGCGCCGATTACAACATCACCACCGGGATGATCGAGCTGCGCGGCGATGTATTGCTGACGCAGGGCGAAACCGCCATCGCCGGCGACGAGATGCTGGTCGATACCGGGGCGGGCACGGCGCGCGTGTCGGGCCGCGTCCGGACCGTGCTGCAACCGGACGGCGACGATCGATGACGCCGGCCGACCTGACGGTTGCCGCGGACAACGCAGCGATCGGTCTGCGCATCGAGAACCTGCGCAAGAGCTATGGCAAGCACGTGGTCATCCGCGATGTGTCGCTGTCGCTCGCCCGCGGCGAGGTGGTGGCGCTGTTGGGGCCCAACGGGTCGGGCAAGACGACGACCTTTTATGCCATCGCAGGGTTGATTCACCCCGAGGGCGGGCAGATCCATATCGACGGGCGCGAGGTCAGCGGCCTGCCGATGTATCGGCGCGCGAGGCTGGGCATCGGCTACCTGCCGCAGGAAATGTCGATCTTTCGCGGCCTGTCGGTCGAGGACAACATCATCGCGATTCTCGACATCACCGAACGGGATCGCCGGCGGCGGCGCGAGCGTCTGGAACAGCTGCTCTCGGAATTCTCGATAGAGCATCTGCGCCGCGCGCCGGCCATGGCCCTGTCGGGGGGCGAGCGTCGGCGCGTGGAGATCGCGCGGTGTCTGGCGGCCAACCCGAAATACCTGCTGCTGGACGAGCCGTTTGCCGGTGTTGATCCGATTTCCGTGGCCGATATCAGGCATCTGGTCGCGGATCTGAAGAAACGCGGCATCGGCGTGCTGATCACGGATCACAATGTGCGTGAGACGCTGGAGATCGTGGATCGGGCCTATATTCTGCATGACGGCACCGTGCTGATGTCGGGCACACCATGCGAGGTGGTCGAAAATGCGGATGTCCGCCGGGTCTATCTTGGCGACAGTTTCCGCATATCGTGACCGCCCGCGCTTGGCAGGTTCGCGCGGCTTCATATCAAACCGGATTGACAAAACCGCGCGAACGCGCGTCAATTGGGGCATGATACGATGTCATCGGGGGCCGTTTCCCGACTGGTAAATACAACCATGAGGTGTATTGCGGCATTGTGAAGACGTGTCATATATCAGCATCCGGGTCGGTCTGGATGAAGACGCGCGCCGCGCGGACCTCCGAATTGTCAAACGAAGGAGACAAGATGCGCTACCAAATCAGTGGAAAGCAGATCGATGTGGGCGAGGCCCTGCAAACGCATGTCAGCGAGGAACTGGGCAACGTCATCGCCAAATATGCCGAGCGTCCGACCGATGCCACCGTCGTCTTTTCAAAGGATGCCAGCACGTTCCTGTGCGAGGCGATCGTGCATCTGTCCACCGGTCTGACCGCGCAGGCCAGCGCCAAATCGCATGAGATCTACGCCGCCTTCGACGCCTGCTGCGACAAGATGGAAAAGCAACTGCGTCGCTACAAACGCCGTCTCAAGGACCATCACCGCGATCGCTCGCAGCCGGTTGAACTCTTCGGAGCATCCTCCTATATCCTCGCCGCTAACGGAGCGGAGGCAGAATCGGAACCCGAAAGCCTGCAACCGATCATCGTGGCCGAGATGGAGACGCAAGTGCCGTCCCTCTCGGTGGGCGAGGCGGTCATGCAGATGGAGCTTGCGGGTGCCCCGCTTCTCGTTTTCCGCAAAGAGGGAAAAGAGACGGTCAATGTCGTGTATCGCCGCGAAGACGGGAATATCGGCTGGATTGATCCGTGATTGACACATGCGGGCGAGCGGTTGTGCCGTTCGGACCGATTGCGCGAGAATTGGACTTGCCCATGATCCTGAAGCCCGAGGCGGTGCGCGTTCTGGCGGGCACCTCAAGCAAGAAGCGACTGATGCAGGAGTTGGCAATGATTGCCGAGGCCGCATATGGCGTGTCGCGCGCCGAGGCCGTCGATGCGCTTCTGGAACGCGAGGCGCTCGGCCCCACAGGCGTTGGCAACGGCGTGGCGCTGCCGCATGCGCGCATCAAGGGGCTCGATCAGGTGGTCGGGGCGCTGACCTTGCTTGAAAAGCCCATAGATTTCGATGCGGTGGACCGGCGCCCGGTGGATCTGGCCTTCGCGCTTTTTGCGCCGATCGATGCGGGCGCGGCACATCTCAAGGCGCTGGCCCTCGTCTCGCGCACGCTGCGCGATCCGTCGCTTTGCACCAAGATCCGGGCGAATCGCGACCCGGCCACGCTGTATACCATCGTGACAGAGGCTCAGGCGGCGCAGGCCGCCTGACGGGGGCTGAGACTAGGCTTTTCGATCGCTCACGCCCAGTCCCCAAACCCGAACAGCCGGTAATCGCGCCGATAGGCCGCGCGGGCATGGTGCTCGACCTCGGCATCGTAGATCCGCGACAGCGCAAAGGGCCGGTCCGGCGCGGCCTCGGGCGGTGCGGGCGGCGCGGCGTAGCCGACCCTCTGTGCGAGTGCCGGCAGATCACCCGGCAGGTCAACCTCGCGCAGGATCAGGTCCGGGGCGCCGAATTGCGTCATCCCCTCGACCGTCGCCGCCTGGCTGCACCAATGCGCATCGACGCGAATCGCGGTTTGCCCTGCGAGATTGGCCTTGAGAAACCCCAGAAACGCAAGGAACGCCGCCCGGTGCGCGGCCACGTCGTAACCGTCATCCGGCAGGTTGCCGGGCAGGGGCAGCTTGTGAAAATTGCGCAGGGTGCGGCGGATATCGCGGTAGCAACCCGGCCCCTTGATCAGGATCTTGTTGCAGAACGCGGCATGCGCCCGCGCCACCGGGTGGCGCAGCACGGTAAACCGGCGGTGCCCCGGGCTGTGCTGCATCCAGTCGCGCAGTTCCGTCTGGTTCAATTGCGCGGGCAGCGCGTCCTCGGGCACGTCGTCCAGCGCCGCGAGCCACGCGCGGATCCGTGCCTCCGGCCCCGACCGGATCGGCATGTAAAGCAGCGGTGCCTGCGCGGCGCGAACGAAACCGGGCACGGCGGCACGGCGGCGCGGCTCGAAATTCGGGGTACGCGTCAACTCGAACGGATCACGCCGGGCCAGCGCCTGCTGCATCTGGTCGAAATTCGCGACCTTGGTCTCCAGCGGGTCGGGGTTCTGGACCTTCAGCGATCCATCCAGTGCCGTCAGCCCTGCCTTGCTGCCCAGATAGCGCGCCAGCCCGTTCATCACGTCAAGGCTTTGCAGATCCTCGTAGGCCAGATGGAACGCCGTCTGCCCGGTGATCTGCAGCCGGTTGAGAAGCGTCATCTGAAATCCCTGCAGGCGTGCGACATGGCGATCGAACTCTGCCGGATCGAAAGTGATCGCCTGATCGCGGCGGCGTTTGACGTTGGTCAGTTTCCACTGCCCGGTGGCCTGCGCGATCTTTTTCGACACGTAGCTGTCGAGCGGATTGCGCGTCAGGATGATCTTGGCGCAGCGCGGATCGTCGAGCATCTGATCGAGAATGCGCGGATCATGATCATGGAAGAACCGAAAGCCGCCAATCCCCGGCGCCTGCCCCCGGATCGCCGCGAGAAGGCGCGCAGGGTCCGCATCACGTTCGGGCTGCGTGACGCCCAGAAGCTCGGTTCGGTTGGGATAACCAATAAAATGCGGGTTGAACGCCTCGCCATGGCAGTTGATCCCGTCCATCGCGTTGAGATTGCTTTCCAGAAGGTTGGATCCGGTGCGCATCTCGGCGAACACGACGAAATAATCCAAGCCTTCGGTCATTCATTCGGACCGCACGAGATAGGGTTTGCGCGTGTCCCGTGGCGGGCTTTGCGCGCCCTGATCCACCGGAAAATCGCCCATCAGATAGGGGTGCATCCCCTGATTCCTGAGATTCTGCAGGAACTGCCCGAAACCGGTGAGATCTGCCATGCGCGGCGCTTCGGTCAAAATCTGCGGCGCCTCGCGGCCGATCTCGTCAAGGATGGTCTGCAGCGGTTCCATCGGGGCCTCGATGAATTCGGCCATGGTCCAGATTCGCACCTGCGCCCGCACCCAGTGCGAGCGCAGCACGTCCAGATGGCGGCTTTCGATGCGTTGCAGGCGCGCCGCCTCGCGCCGGATATCGCCGAAATCGGCATTGGACGCAAAAAGCGGCACCGCCCACGCCCCCGAAATCACTGCGATCTGCGCGTTGGGATCTTTGGCGATGTTCCAGTCCACACCCTCGATATGGTCGCGCGGACCTAGCTGAAAGCCCTGTCGCTCGCCGCGCGTGTTCCAGATCAGGTTGGTCAGAAACGCGCGCTTGTTGTAATCGCGCAAGGCCGCGCTGTCGCTCAGCGCGCCACTGGTCACCGACCGGCCATCGGCGAACTCGGCGCGGTCGGGCGCGAAAAGGTGGCCATGCACCCGCATACCGGTCATCCGCGAAAGCCATGGCTCGAAATCCTCGAAGAGATCGCCGAAGCCCTCGAACACCGAATAGGGCGCAGATGTCAGTGCGCCCTCGCTCCCATCGACGGGAAAGCGGCTTTGCATGTAGAGGCCGGCGCGGCCGCGCCGGCGGCGCTCCACCGCCTTGGCGAACACGCGGTCGATTTTCGCAGGGTCAGGCTCCCTGCGCGTCATGGCGCCCGCCTGATCGGTCAGGAACGCCTCGTACAGACGGTCGGCACCGGGCCATATCTTGCGCGCGACGAAACAGTCGGACCGGCGCAGGAGTTGCAGGTGATCGTCGTAGAAGACGTGCGGCTTGCCCTGATCGTCGAATTTCGACAGCGTCAGCGACCGGCTTTCGATCCGGCGGGAATAGCGGCGGGCCAGTGTCTGGAAATAGCTTTCATCGGGGATCCACACCGCCCTGAAATAGCGGTCATGCACGCGGCGGTTCGGATCGTCGAGGATCGCCGACAGCGTCTGCCGTGTCAGGCACCACCACTGGCTGCCCATATGCGGCACGATGCCGTCGGGGATGCGCCGCCGCACCCCGAGCCGCTTTTGCAGCGCGACGCAGGCGTCGAAAAGACGCCGGTGCCTGCGCCACGAGAACGGAAAACGCAGGGTAAAGCGTTCCTTGTCGAGGCCGCCAATGGTCCACGGCACCTCGGCGATCGTGGCGCTTTCGATGAAATCGGTCTGCGGCCGCGCGTCGAGATACTCGATCAACTCCTGCAGCGGGCGCAGCGGCAGGCACGCCCCCGAGACGAGATAGACATGCCGCACGTCGCGGAAGGTGCGCAGCATGATCCCGGCCGCGCCCTGCGTTGCGGCGACGAGGCCCCATGTGCCCCATTCGCAGCGATGCCGTGGGGCAAAGCGCACATGCGGCACATCCGACAGCGCCTGAACGAAGGCGTCATGCGTCTCGTTCGGGACGGCCCGGTCGACATGGATCACCAGCGGACAGCCCGACGCCGCCCAGTGCCGCGCCACCTGTTCGGCACGACCAAAGGCGGTATGGACCAGCATGACGATCCCCAGACTCATATGCGCGCGGCCCCTTTCCTCATGCCCAGTTGCCCTTGGACATCAGCCCGAGGATCTCCAGTTGTCGCCAGTTTATATATTTCTCGGACCACTTGCACCATAGATCGGGGGTCTCTTGCGCGATGCGGGCATAGGCCTTGTATTCGATGCTGGCCGCGTAATGCTGGCGGCGGCTCAGTTCTTCCTGGGCCTTGGCGGTGAAGGTGTCGAGAAACTTGGCGTGCAGCAGGATGCCGCTGGTCTTCTCGCCGCCCCATGCGTCATGCGTCAGGTTCAGCCCGCGCGGCAGCAGCATGTGAGTAGAGCTGTCATAGGCATAGCGCCGGTCCCACCTTACCAGCGGCGTCTTGTTGAGGGCGGGTGCCTTTTTCGGCGCATCGGGAAAGAACATGCGCGCCCGTGGCCCACCCTGAATCCACAGATTGCCGTAAAGGCGGTTTCGCTCGATCGTGTAATTTCCGGGATCGAACCACGCGGCAATCTCCATCGGGTCCTGGGCGGCGCGGTAGGGCACCGCATCGATCGGCCCCTTTGGATACATGTCCAGAAGCATCGC
The DNA here is from genome assembly GCA_041685435.1 of Roseovarius sp. Taxonomy (GTDB): domain Bacteria; phylum Pseudomonadota; class Alphaproteobacteria; order Rhodobacterales; family Rhodobacteraceae; genus Roseovarius. Next base: position 25,400 of record JAWLFT010000008.1, on the reverse strand, counting down.
TCCGAAGGATCTGATGCGGCTGGTGTCCAGCCAGTCGGTCAGCGCGCCGATGGGCCGGGTGTCGCAGAACGGGTAGACGAAGAACTCGTCCGGATCCACGACCAGCGTCCAGTGACCGTGCCCGTAGCGGCCCTGCAGCCAGTTGAGCCAGTCGACCCCGAACCGCGCGCTCTTGTAACTCGCACCCGTCGACCAGAGCGAGACGTCGGGTTGCTGGGCGAGATACTCCGCGCCGCCATCGCGGCTGTCATTATCGACAATGAGGAAATGCGACACGCCCAGATCGCGGTAATAGCGCAGGAAATAGGGCAGGCGGACATGCTCGTCGCGCAAGGTTGCGAACACAAGGACATCCCTCGCGCCGATCAGATTGGTGCGATCGGCCACCGGGCGCAGCGAGAAATGCTTGCGATACGCGCGTATCAGCGCGCGCTTGCGCCGCAACCGCATCCGGTATGATTGCCACGCCCCCACTGAAACAAACCTTCGTTAAACGCCGTCTCGCTCATTTCACATTACGGAGACGATGTTAACAAGACCTTTGCGTCAGCCTTTGCGATGGCATGCGCGCGGATCGGTCAATGCGGCGAGCGTTTTGCGAGGATACGCTGCAATGTCCGGCGATGCATGCTGAGCCGCCGTGCGGTTTCGCTCACGTTGCGATCGCACAACTCGTAGACGCGCTGAATATGCTCCCATCGCACGCGATCCGCGCTCATCGGGTTGTCGGGCGGCGGCGGCAGATCCGCGCCGTTTGCCAGAAGCGCGCTGATGATGTCATTGGCGTCGGCCGGTTTCGACAGGTAGTCCGTCGCGCCGATCTTGACGGCTGCCACGGCAGTCGCGATCGCGCCATAGCCGGTCAGGACCACGATCCGGCTGTCGGGACGCTTTTCGCGGATCACCTCGACCACGTCGAGCCCGTTGCCATCCTCGAGCCGCAGATCGCAGACCGCATAGGCCGGCGGACGGGCCGTGGCAATTGCGCGCCCGCCAGCGACGGTTTCGGCGGTCTCCACCTCGAAGCCGCGCTTTTCCATCGCCTTGGCAAGACGCTTGAGAAACGCGTCGTCGTCGTCCACCAGAAGGAGGGTCCTGTCGTCGCCGATATCGCTCATCTTCTCGGCCATGCCGCCTCTCCCGTTTCATGGTGTCACAGGGATGATAGGCCGCGCCGGCATTCCGTCAAAGCAAAGGCTCAACTGGCCTCGACGAAACATTGCACGCGGTCCGCCATCTGCTCTGCGCTTGCATCCCGCCGGAAGAACTCGACAAAGCCGTGTCCGGGCAGGCTCAGATAGGTCATCGTCGAGTGATCCACGAGATAGAACTCGTCATCGCCCGAATCCTGTGCCTGATAATAGGTGCGATAGGCCCGGGACGCGGCGCGCACCTGTTCGGGGCTGCCGGTCAGGCCGACCATCCGGGGGTGCAGGTAATCTGTGAACTCCGCCAGCACCTCGGGCGTGTCGCGGGCGGGGTCGACCGATATGAAGACCGGTTTCACGATCTCGCCGCGCTCTTCGAGGATCTCCACAGCCGCGGCATTGCGCGCGGCATCCAGCGGGCAGACATCGGGGCAGAACGTGTAGCCGAAATAGATCAGCGTCGGCTTGTCGATCACTTCCGCGTCGGTCACCGTCTCTCCGGTCTCATCGACCAGCTCGAACGGCCCGCCGATCTCGGCGCCGCCGCCGGCCACGTTCGACGCCCGGCATTGCGCGAGCGGATCATCTTCCTGACCGGTCATCAGCACATAGCCGGCACCGCCCCCTCCGATCACGAGAACGGCGGCGAGAAGGACGGCGGGGCGGGTCATGCGGATATCCTTGCGTTTTGTACAAACCGATGCGAGTTAGATCTGATCTAGCATTTCAGGCCCGGCACGCAATGGACATGCCCGCAGATACGACCGATCGCGATACCGGTCTCTTTCGGATGCGCGGGCGGCGCAACTGGATCCGCCTACGCACGCTTGTGCTGCTGCGCTGGTGGGCGATCATCGGTCAGGCGACGGCGCTGATCGTGGCCGACCGGGTGTACAACCTCGATCTGGAGATGGGGCTATGCTTTCTGGTCATCGGCGTGTCGGTGATCTCCAATCTGTTCGCGGCCTTCATTTTTTCTGAAAACAAGCGCTTGTCGGAACAGGGCACGTTTTTTGTGGTGCTGTTCGACATGCTGCAACTGGGCTTGCTGCTTTACCTCACGGGCGGGCTGAACAACCCGTTCTCGATCCTGATCGTGGGGCCGGTGACGGTCTCGGCCTCGGCGCTGTCGGGACGGTCCACCGCTTTTCTTGGGGTGATGGCCATCGTCATCGTGACGCTGATGATGCAGTTCTACCTGCCGCTGCGCACCGAGGACGGAAATATCCTGCAGGTGCCCGACGTGTTCCGCTTCGGAAGCTGGGCGGCGATCGTCATCGCGGTGATGTTTTTGGGCGTCTATGCGCGCTGGATCGTGCAGGAGATTCGGGCGATGTCGGATGCCTTGCAGGCGACGCAGATGGCGCTGGCGCGCGAGCAGAAGCTGACCGATCTGGGCGGTGTGGTGGCGGCCGCCGCGCACGAACTTGGCTCGCCGCTGGCGACCATCAAGCTGACCAGCGCGGAGCTGGCCGAGGATCTGGGCGACCGTCCCGACCTGCGCGACGACGCGCTCCTGATCCGCGAACAGGCCGATCGTTGCCGGGACATTCTGCGCTCCATGGGGCGGGCGGGCAAGGACGACCTGCACCTGCGCCGCACGCCGCTCGATGCGCTTCTCGAAGAGGCCGCAGAGCCGCATGTCGATCGCGGCAAGCGCATCCATTTCGAGCATGCCGCGGGGATGGACGAGGCCGCCGTGCACCCCACCGTGTTGCGCCGCCCCGAGGTCATCCACGGGCTGCGCAACCTAATTCAGAACGCGGTGGATTTCGCGCGCGAAAACGTCTGGGTCGAAAGTCGCTGGACCGACACCACGATAACGATCCGGATCATGGATGACGGGCACGGCTACCCTGCGGACATGCTGGGCCGGATCGGCGATCCGTTCATCCGGCGGCGCGCCCCTGCCGCCGAGGCAGAGCGCCCGGATTACGAGGGGATGGGTCTTGGCCTCTTCATCGCCAAGACCCTTTTGGAGCGCGCCCGCGCGGATCTGACCTTTGCCAACGGCGCCGACAGCACTCGCACCGGCGCGGTGGTCGAGGTCAGTTGGCCGCGCGAGGCGCTCGAAGTGCCCGGCGGGCCTGCGCTTGGCGCGAACCAGCCCTTTCGCGGCTGATCCGGCCATCCTTTCCGCGTTAAGCCTGTCTTAATCAGTTTGCGCCACGTTAAGTATCGAACGCATCGGTGAGGTGGCGGCGTGCCGGATATGACAATGACGGAACTTGCACTGCTCGCGGGGGCTGCGTTGCCGGTCTCGCTTGCCGTGATCTGGCTTCTCGGTGTGCTGCCCGCGCCGCGGAAGACGCCGGTGATCGCGCCGCGGTCCGATGATTGTCATCTCCTCTTCCACGGCGAGACACTGGTCGATCATGACGCGGGCGAGGCCTTTGCCCCGCATGCGGAGGATTCATCCGTTTCCGACTGGAATCGGGTGCGCGACTGGCTCGGCTTTCGCTTTGCGGACCTGTCGCATCTCCCGGAAGATATTGCGCCGGGCGAGACGCGGCGCTTTCATGGTCATCTGCCCGGCGACACCGCGTATCTCGATGCGCAGGCCTTGCGCACGGGGCTGCGCCTGAGCCTTTGCGAGGATCCGCCGCCCTCCGCGGCCCGTCTCAACATGATCAGACGCGCGCAACACTCCGCCGAGGCGGTGATCCAGGCGGTGCGGGCCGCGCCATACCCCGCCTGGATATCGGATGAGGCGGGGGGCACCGTCTGGCAAAACACTGCTGCGACGGCGCTGCCCGATGCCGACAAGGCCTGCCTGACCGAGGCGCTGACGCCCGCGCCGGAAATGGGCGCGACGGTGACCCGACGCGTCAGCGTGCCGGTCGGCGGGTCAGGCGCGCCCGAGACGTGGTTCGACGTCACGGTCAGGCGCACGTCGGACGGGCAGGTGGTCTTCGCCAACGATATCTCTGCTCTCGTGGCAGCCGAGACGGCGCAGCGCGGGTTCGTCAACACCCTTGGCAAGACCTTTGCCGATCTGCCCACTGGTCTTGTCGTGTTCGACCGGGCCAAGACGCTTGCCATGTTCAATCCCGCGCTGATCGATCTGACCGGGCTTCCGGTCGAGTTTCTCAGCACCCGCCCCGAAATCGTGACATTCTTCGACATGCTGCGTGACCGGCAGGTGATGCCGGAACCCAAGAATTATGCAAGCTGGCGCAGCCAGATCAACGACATGGTCAGCGCCGCGCATGGCGGCCATTACCGCGAGATGTGGAGCCTTGCCAACGGCCGCAGCTACCGCGTGACGGGGCGTCCCCATCCCGACGGAGCGGTGGCCTTTCTGTTCGAGGATATCACGCTGGAGATATCCGAGACGCGGCATCATCGCGGTGAAATGGCGCTGCGCGATTCGGTGCTGGATCATCTCGATCAGGCGATCGCGGTCCTAGCTCACGACCGGCGCGTGATCCTCTGCAACCGGGTGTTTGGCGATCTCGTGGGGGTAGCACCGGACAGGGCGCTGACTGATCTGTCGCTGGCGGACGTCATGCAGGCGTGTCAGGCGCGTTTTCCCGATCCGACGCTCTGGTCCGAAATCGAGCGCCGGGTCACCTCGAACGCGCTTCGCGACCCGATCACCGAAAGCATTTCCCCGGACCGCCCCGATGCGCGGTTCGATCTGCGGCTCGCGCCGCTGGGGCAGGGGCGCGCGATGCTCTCGTTGCACCGGCACGTGACGGATGCCGCGTGGCCGGCACGGCAGCGCACCGCCTGATCCGGGTTGCGGGCAGGCGTGGCAGGTGTAGTGTCGGGCCATGCCCGAACGCACCCGCCTCCTTGATCATCCCGACGCGACCTGCGCCTTCGGCGCGGCCATGGCGCCACGCCTCGGGCCGGGAGATGTGCTGTTGCTCGGCGGTGGCGTGGGTGCCGGCAAGACGCATTTCGCGCGCTGCCTGATCCAGTCGCGCCTGACCAGGCCAGAGGATGTGCCCTCGCCCACCTACACGCTGGTCCAGAGCTATGCGGGACCGGACTGCGAGATCTGGCATGCTGATCTCTACCGCCTGAGCGATGCGGCCGAGGTGATCGAACTGGGCCTCACCGAGGCGTTCGAGACGGCGATCTGTCTTGTCGAATGGCCCGACCGGCTGGGCGCTCTCGCCCCGGACAGGGCGCTGATGCTGGATTTCGCACCCGGGCCGGACGAAAATGCGCGCCACCTGACGCTGTCATGGTCCGATCCGCGCTGGACGGCGAGGCTGGAGGGGCTGGCCGATGACTGATCGCGCGCAGGCCCTCGCCGATTTCATCGCGGCCTCCGGCTGGCCGGATGCCGCGACGCGCCCGCTGGCCGGGGATGCGTCGAACCGGCGCTATCTGCGCCTGCAGCGACCCGACGGCGCGCGCGCCGTGCTGATGGATGCCCCGGCCGCGCGTGGCGAGGATGTTGCCGCGTTTGCCCGGATTGCGCGGCACCTCTCGGGCCTTGGTCTGAGCGCCCCGCGGATCCTTGCCGAGGATACGGCAAACGGCTTTCTGCTTCTGGAGGATCTGGGCGATGCCCTTTTCGCGCGAGTGCTGGACGCCGCGCCGGAAAGGGAAACCGCACTGTATCAGGCCGCGAGCGATGTGCTGGTGGAACTGCACGGCCACACGGCCCCGTCCGCGCTCGCCACATATTCCCCGCGGGTCATGGCCGACATGGCCGCGCTCGCCTTTGACTGGTATCTGCTGGGGGGTGCGGGTGGCGAAAGCCCGGCACGCACTGCGTTTCACGCCGATATGCAATCGCTGCTGGAAAACCATGCGGCCCCCGCGGATGTCCTCATCCAGCGTGATTATCATGCCGAAAACCTGCTCTGGCTGCCCGATCGCACGGGTGTCGCGCGGGTCGGGTTGCTGGATTTTCAGGATGCCATGCGCGGCCACCGGGCCTATGATCTGGTCTCGGTCCTGCAAGATGCGCGCCGTGATGTGTCGCCCGCCATCGAAAGGGCGATGATCTGCCGCTATATCGCCGCGACAGGCGTGGACGAAGACGCCTTCACCACCGCCTATCATTGCCTCGGGGCGCAGCGAAACCTGCGCATCCTCGGGGTTTTTGCGCGGCTTTGCCTGCGCGATGGCAAGGCGCATTACGTGGATCTCATCCCGCGGGTCTGGGACCTGTTGCAGCGCGATCTTGGGCATCCCGCGCTGAGTGGGATCGCGGCACATGTGCAGGACAGCCTGCCCGCGCCAGGGCCTTCCTTCCTGCAGGATTTGAAAGAGCGGTGCGCGACGTGACGCTTCCTGTGATGCTGTTCGCGGCCGGATTCGGCACGCGTATGGGCGCGCTGACCGCGACCTGCCCCAAACCGCTGATCGAGGTGGGCGGGCGCGCCCTGATCGATCATGCGCTCGATCTTGTGGACGCCTACGCGCCGCCGCGCGTGGTGATCAACCTGCACTACCTGCCCGACCGGATCACCGCGCATCTGGCCGGGCGCGATATCCTGTTCTCGCACGAAAGCCCCGCGATCCTCGAGACCGGCGGCGGATTGCGCGCCGCGCTGCCACAACTCGGGCTGGGGCCGGTCCTGACCATGAACACCGATGCGGTCTGGCGCGGTCCGAACCCGCTTTGTCATCTCGCCGCAAGGTGGCGGCCCGAAAAGATGGACGCGCTGCTGCTTTGCGTGCCCCCCGATCAGGCCGTGGGCCATGCCGGCGGGGGGGATTTCCGGATCGCCCCCGACGGGCGTGCGGCGCGCGGGCCGGGGCTGATCTATTCCGGCGTGCAGATCATCAGGCCCGACCTGCTGCACGAGATCGCGCAAGACGCGTTTTCGCTCAACCTCCTGTGGGACCGGATGCTGCGTGACGGGCGGCTGTCGGGCACGTCCTATCCCGGGCACTGGTGCGATGTCGGTCATCCCGAGGGGATTGCGCTGGCAGAGGCGATGCTGCGCGATGTTTGAGCCGACCGACAGCCCGCGTGTGTTCGGCCTGCCGCCGGGGCTCGACTTTCCGCGCGCGCTGGTCGAGGGGCTGCGCGCGCGCCACGCCTGCAAGCCCCCCGACGCGCTGGCGCGTGTCACCCTCATCGTGAACACCCGCCGCATGGCGCGGCGCATCCGCGAGCTCTTCGACGAAGGCCCGCCCAGCCTGTTGCCGCGGATCAGCCTGGTCACCGATCTGGGCGAGATGTGGGATCTGGCGCATATCCCCGACCCGGTCCCGCGCCTGCGCCGGCGGCTGGAGCTGGTGCAGCTGATCTCGCGGTTGCTCGACGGTCAGCCCGATCTCGCACCGCGCAGCGCGATCTTTCACCTCGCCGACAGCCTTGCCGGGCTGATGGACGAGATGCATGGCGAGGGTGTCGCGCCGCAGGTCATCGAGGATCTCGACGTCACCGATCAGTCCGGCCACTGGGCGCGGATCAAGGCGTTTCTGGGCATCGTGGGGCATTATTTCGAGGCCGATCCCGAGGCCCCGGATGTCGAGACGCGGCAGCGTCTCGTGATCGAACGGCTGACGGGTCTCTGGGCCGAGGCCCCGCCGCAATCGCCGATCATCGTTGCCGGATCGACCGGATCACGCGGCGCGACGCAGGTGCTGATGCAGGCGGCGGCGCGGCTGCCACAGGGGGCGGTGGTGCTGCCCGGTTTCGATTTTGACGCGCCCGCCCATGTCTGGGAGGCGCTTGGCGATCCGATGGTGTCCGAGGATCATCCGCAATACCGCTTCGTGCGGTTTGCCCAAGGCGCCGGGATCAGCGCCGGGGACGTGCGCCCTTGGTCCGGCGATACCCCGCCAAGCCCGGCGCGCAATGCGCTGATCTCGCTGGCATTGCGCCCCGCGCCGGTCACCGACCAGTGGCTACGCGACGGCCCGGCGCTGCGTGGCATCGAGGGCGCGATGGCCGATGTGACGCTGATCGAGGCGCAATCGACGCGCACCGAGGCGCTGGCGATCGCGATGCGTCTGCGCCGTGCTGCCGAGGAGGGTCAGACCGCCGCGCTGATCACGCCCGATCGCACGCTCAGCCGGCAGGTGACCGCCGCGCTCGACCGGTGGCACATCCTGCCCGATGACAGCGCGGGCGAGCCGCTGCATTTGTCGCCGCCGGGGCGGTTTCTGCGGCATGTCGCCGATCTCTTTCGCCAGACATTGAGCGCCGAGGCGCTTCTGACGCTGCTCAAACATCCGCTGACGCATCAGGGGGCGGCGCGTGGCGATCACCTGCGCCTGACCCGCGATCTGGAGCTTGATCTGCGCCGGTACGGCCCGCCCTATCCCACGGCCCAAAGCCTGCGCGCATGGGCGCTGAAAAAGACCGCCGACCCGCTGATTGCGGACTGGGTGGACTGGCTGTGCGCCTGTTTCACCGATCAGGCGCAGCCCGGCGATATCGCGCTGAGCACCCGTGTGGCCGATCACGTTGCGCTGGCCGGGCGGATCGCTCAGGGCTGTCGCGGCGAGGGGGCTGGCACGCTGTGGCAGAAGGAGGCCGGACAGGACGCGCGCAGGGCAGTCGACGGCTTGCAGGCCGAGGCGGCTGCTGCGGGCGCGCTGAACGCGGCTGATTACGCCAGCCTGTTCCATAGCATCCTTTCAACCGAGGAGGTCCGCACCCCGACGGAGCCGCATCCGCACATCCTGATCTGGGGCACGCTGGAGGCCCGTGTGCAGGGCGCCGATCTGCTGATCCTCGCCGGGCTGAACGAGGGCAGCTGGCCCGAGGCGCCCACGCCTGACCCGTGGCTGAACCGGTCGCTGCGCCATCAGGCGGGGCTGCTCTTGCCCGAGCGGCGGATCGGCCTGTCGGCGCATGATTTTCAGCAGGCGGTGGCCGCGAAAGAGGTCTGGCTGACCCGGTCGGTGCGGTCCGATGATGCCGAAACGGTGGTGTCGCGGTGGCTCAACCGGGTGCAGAATCTGCTGTCCGGGTTGCCGGATCAGGGCGGCGAGGCGGCGCTCGAGGCGATGCGCGACCGGGGGCAGGGCTGGCTCGATCAGGTTGCGGCGCTGGAAAGCCCCGAGGACGTGCCCCGCGCCCCGCGCCCTGCGCCCGCGCCCCCTGTGGCCGCGCGCCCCGCGCATCTGAGCGTGACGGAAATCAAGCGGCTGATCCGTGACCCTTATGCGATCTACGCGCGTCATGTGCTGCGGCTGCGACCACTTGATCCGCTGATGAAGGTACCCGATGCGCTGTTGCGCGGCACCGTGCTGCACGAGGTGCTGGAGCAGTTCGTGAAAGGGTGGCGGGAGGATCCCGGGCAGGGCACGCGCGCCGAATTGCTGGCCGTGGCAGAGGATGTTCTGGCCCGGCACGTGCCCTGGGCCGAGGCGCGCGCGCTGTGGCTGGCGCGGCTGGAAAGGGTCGTGGACTGGTTCATCGAGACCGAGACCACGCGACGTGCCCTTGCCGCGCCGCGTCACTTCGAGCTGCGTGGCCGTGCCGAGATCCCCGAACTGGGGTTCGTCCTGTCGGCCAAGGCCGACCGGCTCGATCTCGATGCGCAGGGGCGGCTGTGCATCTACGACTACAAGACCGGCACGCCCCCCACCGCCAGGGAACAGACGAGCTTCGACAAGCAATTGCTGCTGGAGGCTGCGATGGCCGAGCGCGGCGCGTTCGAGGGCGTCGGGCCGGTGCGGGTGCTGCGCGCCGCGTTCATCGGGCTGGGTGGCACCCCCAAAGAGGTCGACGCGCCGCTGGATGAAGAACCGCCCGATCAGGTCTGGGCGAAGTTCAAGGAGCTGATTGCGGCCTATCAGGTGCCCGCGAAGGGCTATGTCGCGCGCCGCGCGCCGCACGCATCCGCCGAGCGAGGCGATTACGACCAGCTTTCGCGGTTCCGCGAATGGGACATGACCGATCCGGCCGACGAGACGGAGGTGGGCCAGTGACCGTGCGCGATGCCGCCAGTCAGGCGCAGGTCGATGCTGCGCGCCCGGATCTGTCGACATGGCTGTCGGCCAATGCCGGATCGGGCAAGACCCGCGTGCTGACCGACCGGGTGGCGCGGCTGCTGCTGGATGGGGTGAACCCGCAGCACATCCTGTGCCTGACCTACACCAAGGCCGCCGCCAGCGAGATGCAGAACCGGCTGTTCGCGCGGCTCGGGGGGTGGGCGATGCTGGCGGATGCCGATCTGCGTCAGGCCCTGCTGACGCTCGGGCACGAGGGCGAGATCGACGCCGACACGCTGCGCCGCGCCCGCCGCCTTTTCGCGCAGGCGATCGAGACGCCGGGGGGGTTGCGCATCCAGACGATCCATTCCTTCTGCGCGGCCCTTCTGCGCCGTTTCCCTCTGGAGGCCGGGGTGACGCCGCAATTTGCCGAGATGGAGGACCGCACCGCGCGTCTGCTGCGGTCCGAGATCGTCGAGGCACTGGCCGCCGGACCGAAGGCCAGCGTGGTGCATGCGATTGCGCGGCATTATTCGGGCGAGAGCCTTGAGGGCCTCAGCGCCGAGATCGCCCGCCACCGCGCCGGCTTTGCGCACACACCGACCGATGCCGACCTCGCCGCGCTCTTCGATCAGCCCGACGGCTTGAGCATGGCGGATATCGAGGCGCGGGTGTTTCTGGGCGGCGAGCGGCGGCTGCTGGATGACCTGATCGCGGCGCTGGAGGCCGGATCGGCGACCGATACAAGGGCGGCAGAAAAACTTGCCCGGATCGGCGCGCTGGACCGGGGCGCGCTGCCATCGCTGGAGGATGTGTTCCTGACCGGGGCCGGTGCGAAATCGCCGTTTTCCGCCAAGATCGGCAGCTTCCCGACCAGGGCCACGCGCAACACCCTGGGCGATATGATCGACCGGATCGAGCAATGGATGGTCCGCGTCGAGGAGGCCCGCACCGCGCGTCTGACGCTGTCAGCGTTGCAGAAGACCCGCGCGTTGCACGATTTTGCGCAGGCCTTCCTGCCGGCCTATGCAACCGCCAAGCAGTTGCGCGGGTGGCTGGATTTCGACGACCTGATCCTGCGCGCGCGCGATCTTCTGACCGATCCCATGGTGGCGGCGTGGGTGCTTTACCGTCTGGATGGCGGGATCGATCACATCCTTGTGGATGAGGCGCAGGATACCAGCCCCGTGCAATGGCAGGTGATCGAGCGTCTGGCGCAGGAGTTCACCGCTGGGCAGGGTGCGCGCAGCGATACCGCGCGCACGATTTTCGTGGTGGGCGACAAGAAACAGTCGATCTATTCGTTTCAGGGCGCCGATCCGCGCGAATTCGACCGCATGCAGCGCGATTTCGCGGATCGGCTGGCGGCGACCGGCACGCCGCTGCAATCGCGGGTGCTGGCGTGGTCCTTTCGCTCCTCGGGCGCGATCCTGACATGTGTCGATTGCTGTTTCGACGACAGCGCCGAGAGCGGATTCGCGCCCGAGGAGCGCCACAAGGCCTTCTTCGAGGCGCTGCCCGGTCGGGTGGACCTGTGGCCCGTGGTGGAAAAACCCGAGACCGAAGAGCCCCCCGCGTGGCATCAGCCGGTCGATATCCGCAACGCCAGCGATCCGGCGATCCTGCTGGCGCGCAACGTCGCCGCCGAGATGCGCGCGATGCTCGACCGGGGCGAGATGATCCCCGACACTGCAGCGCCGTTGGAGTTTCGCGCCGTGCGGCCGGGCGATTTCCTGATCCTCGTGCGCCGCCGCTCTGCGCTGTTTCACGAGATCATCCGCGCCTGCAAGGCGGAAGGTCTGCCGATCGCCGGGGCGGATCGGCTGAAAGTCGGGGCGGAACTGGCGGTGCGCGACCTTGGTGCGCTGCTGGCCTTCCTGTCGACGCCCGAGGATGATCTGGCGCTGGCGACTGCGCTCAAATCACCGCTTTTCGGCTGGTCCGAGGGGCAGCTTTACGATCTCGCGCATCGCCGGCATCAGCGCTATCTGTGGCAGGCATTGCGCGACCGCCGCGCCGAGTTTCCGGTCGAGATGGCGGTGATCGACGACCTTTTCAGTCAGGTCGATTACCTGCGCCCATACGAGCTGATCGAGCGGATCCTGACCCGCCATGACGGGCGGCGCCAACTGCTGGCCCGTCTGGGGCGCGAGGCCGAGGACGGCATCGATGCGCTGCTGAGCCAAGCGATGGCCTATGAGCAGCGCGCGATTGACAGCCTGACGGGGTTTCTGGTGTGGATGGAAGCCGACGATCTGGAGATCAAGCGCCAGATGGACAGCGCCGGCGACCGCATCCGCGTGATGACGGTGCACGGGGCCAAGGGTTTGGAATCACCGGTGGTCATCCTGCCCGAAACCGGCACATGGCGCGCCGCTCCCGCGCCGCAGATCGTGACGTCGGGGGATGTGCCGCTCTGGACCGGCCCGTCCGCCGAGATGCCCGAGGCGATCGGCGCGGCTGTCGCCATCGCCCGCGAGGCCCAGGAGGCCGAGCGCGATCGCCTGCTTTATGTCGCGATGACCCGCGCCGAGACATGGCTGATCGTCGCAGCACACGGCGATCCGGGCAAGCCGGGCACCACATGGTACGACAAGATCCGGCGCGGGATGAACGGCGCAGGCGCGGTGACCCATGACTTTGCCGGGGGTCCGGGCCTGCGCCTGCAGCACGGGGAGTGGGCCGCGCCGCAGGCCGAGGCTGATCGTGGGGATCCGCCGGTCGCGCCGACGCTCGCGCCCATCTTCACGCAGCCCGCGCCACCCGCTCCGGCGCGCGCCAAGACGCTCAGCCCGTCCGAACTTGGCGGATCAAAAGCGCTGCCGGGCGAGGACGGGCTTGACGAGGACGCCGCCAAGCGGCGCGGGCGGCAGGTTCACCGGTTGCTGGAATTCCTGCCACAAGTGCCGCGCGCCGACTGGCCTGCGACCGCCGCACGGCTGCTGGCCAACGGCGCGGATGCGGCCACTGGCGCGGAACTGGCGCTGTTGCTGGCCGAGGCGGACAAGGTGCTGACCCGGCCGAGCCTTGCGCCGCTTTTTTCCGTCGACGCGCTGACCGAGGTGTCGATCACTGCCGATCTCGGCTCTCGGCGGCTGCATGGCACCATCGACCGGCTGATCCTGGCGCCGGATCATGTGCTCGCCGTGGATTTCAAGACCAACGCCATGGTGCCCGATGTCGTGGGCGATTGTCCCGAGGGCCTGTTGCGGCAGATGGGCGCCTATGCGCATGCGCTCGGCCCGCTATATCCGGACCGCCGCATCGAGACCGCGATCCTCTGGACGCGCACCGCCACATTGATGCGCCTGCCGCACGACACCGTGACCGGCGCGCTCTTATCCGCCGGGATCGCTTGACGCGCCGCGCCCGGCTCCATACTTACAAGTGAACCCGGATCGCAAGGAGAACCGACATGGCCACTGTTGCCGTAACCGACGCCACATTCGACGCCGAAGTGAAGAATTCCGATGTCCCTGTCGTGGTGGATTTCTGGGCCGAATGGTGCGGGCCCTGCAAACAGATCGGCCCCGCTCTCGAAGAGCTGGCAAACGAGATGAACGGCAGGATCAAGGTGGCCAAGGTCGATGTCGACAGCAATCCCAATGCTGCCGCCTCGATGGGCGTGCGCGGCATCCCGGCGCTGTTCATCTTCAAGAATGGCGAGGTCGTGTCGAACCGTGCCGGTGCCGCGCCCAAGGCGGCGTTGCAAAGCTGGATCGAAGACAGCATCTGATCCGCGCGACCTGTCCTTGAGGGGGCTGCATCGCGCGCGGCCCCCTTTTTGCATCGCATTCGTGCCGCGTGGCGTCTCGAACCTGAACGGAGCCCGATCATGAGCGATTTTCCCGGTTGGCATGGCACCACGATCATAGCGGTGCGTCGCGGCGGCGAGGTTGTCGTCGCCGGGGACGGGCAGGTCAGCCTTGCCCAGACGGTCATCAAGGGCGGCGCCCGCAAGGTGCGCCGGCTCAGCCCTGGCGGATATGACGTTGTGGCGGGCTTTGCCGGATCGACCGCCGATGCCTTTACCCTGCTGGAAAGGCTGGAGACCAAGCTCGAGGCCACACCCGGCCAGTTGCAGCGCGCCTGTGTCGATCTAGCCAAGGAGTGGCGCACCGACAAGTATCTGCAAAAGCTCGAGGCGATGCTGATCGTCACCGATGGCGATCAGCTTTACGTCATCACCGGCGCGGGCGATGTTCTTGAACCCGAGCATGACGTGGCCGCCATCGGATCGGGTGGCAATTTCGCCCTGGCCGCTGCACGCGGGCTGTCGGACAAGACCGACCTCTCGGCCGAGGAGATCGCCCGCAAGGCCATGGCGATCGCCGCCGATATCTGCATCTACACCAACGGCAATCTCACCGTGGAGACGATTTCGAAATGACCGACCTGACCCCGCGCGAGATCGTATCGGAGCTTGACCGCTTCATCATCGGCCAGAAAGAGGCCAAGCGCGCCACGGCCGTCGCGCTGCGCAGCCGTTGGCGGCGCAGGCAGTTGCCGGATGATCTGCGCGACGAGGTCTACCCCAAGAACATCCTGATGATCGGCCCCACCGGCGTCGGCAAGACAGAGATCAGCCGCCGTCTGGCCAAGCTGGCCCGCGCGCCCTTCATCAAGGTCGAAGCCACCAAGTTCACCGAGGTGGGCTATGTCGGGCGCGATGTCGAACAGATCATCCGCGATCTGGTGGACGGGGCCATCACCCAGACCCGCGAGTGGATGCGCGAGGACGTCAAGGCCCGCGCCGAGGCCAATGCCGAGGAGCGTGTGATCACCGCCATCGCCGGCGAGGATGCCCGCGAGGCCACGCGCGAGATGTTCCGCAAGAAGCTGCGCGACGGGCAACTCGACGATACGATGATCGATATCGAGGTCTCGGACACCTCCAACCCGTTGGGCATGATGGATGTGCCGGGTCAGCCGGGCAGCCAGATGGGCATGATGAATCTGGGCGATATCTTCGGCAAGGCCTTTGGAGGTCGCACCACAACCAAGCGCATCAGCGTCGCCGACAGCCACGATCTGCTGATCGGGGAAGAGGCCGACAAGCTGCTGGATGACGAGGCGGTCAATCGCGCCGCCCTCGAGGCGGTGGAACAGAACGGCATCGTCTTTCTCGACGAGATCGACAAGGTCTGCGCCAAGTCCGAGGCGCGCGGCGGCGATGTCAGCCGCGAGGGCGTGCAGCGCGACCTGCTGCCTCTGATCGAGGGCACGACCGTCAGCACCAAGCATGGCGCGGTCAAGACTGATCACATCCTCTTCATCGCGTCGGGGGCGTTTCACACCGCCAAGCCGTCGGATCTGTTGCCCGAATTGCAGGGCCGTCTGCCCATCCGCGTCGAGTTGCGCGCGTTGACCGAGGCGGATTTCGTGCGCATCCTGACCGAGACCGACAATGCCCTGACCCGGCAATACACCGCGTTGATGGGCACCGAGGAAGTCACGGTGGATTTCACCGAGGACGGCATAGCGGCGCTGGCCCGGATCGCCGCGGAAGTGAACCAGTCGGTCGAGAATATCGGCGCGCGCCGGCTTTACACTGTGATGGAACGGGTGTTCGAGGAGTTGAGCTTTACCGCGCCCGACCGCACCGGCGAGACGGTGACGGTGGATGCCGAGTTCGTCGATCAGAACCTTGGCGAGTTGATGAAATCCACGGATCTCAGCCGCTACGTGCTGTGATCATCGGGCATCGAGGGCTTTGAGGGGCGTTCAGCCCCTCTTGTCCAGCAGCGCGCGCAGGATCACGCCCTCTTCATCGGTGGGGATCATCGCTGCCGTGACGCGGCTTTCGGGCTGCGAAATCCGCGTCACGTTGGCGGAATTCGCGTCCTCGTCGGGCTGCAGACCCAGCCAGCCCAGCCCCGCCATCACCTTCGAGCGGATCACTGGCGAGCGTTCGCCGATCCCCGCAGTGAAGATCAGCGCATCAAGCCCCCCGAGTGTTGCGCTCAGCGCGCCGATATGGGTCTGGATCATATGCACGAACAGCGTTACCGCCTCCGCGGCCTCGGGGGCGGAACTGCCCAGCAGGTCGCGCATGTCCGAACTGATTCCCGATACGCCCTGAAGGCCGCTTTCCTTTCCCAGAAGCCGCTCCAGCGCGTCGGCCTCCATTCCCTTCTCGCGCATCAGATGCAGCAGCACGCCGGGGTCGATCTGACCGCAGCGCGTGCCCATCATCAGCCCGTCGAGCGCGGTGAACCCCATCGTGGTGTCCACACTCTGACGGCGCCGCATGGCGCAAAGGCTCGCCCCGCTGCCCAGGTGCGCCACGATCACGCGACCCTGCGCCATGGTCGGCCCCAGAATCTCGGGCAGTTGGGCCGCGATGTGATCGTAGGACAGCCCGTGAAACCCGTAGCGCAGGATCCCCTCATCCGACAGCGCCCGCGGCAGCGCGAAAAGCTGCGTGTGGCGCGGGCGGGTGCGGTGAAACGCGGTGTCGAAACAGGCGATCTGCGGGCAATCCGGCCAGCGCGCGGCAATGGCGCGGATGCCCAGGAGGTTGTAGGGCTGGTGGCCCGGCGCCAGCGGGCAGAGCGCCTCTAGCGTACTCATTACCTCGTCGGTGATCCGCGCCGGCCCGTCAAAGTCGCGCCCGCCATGCACGACGCGGTGGCCGGCCCCCACGAGGTCGAGCGGGCCGAACTTTTCCTCCAGCACACCAAGCAACCAGTCGATCAGCGCGCCCATATCGCCGTTGTCTTCAAGATCGGGCTGCAGCGTCTGTTTGCCCTCGCCGTCGTGCAGCGTCAAGCTGGGCGTGCGCCCCACACCCTCGATCGCGCCGTGGGCGATGCGGTCGTGGCCGGTCGCGTCATGCAGCGCGAACTTCACGCTGGACGAGCCGGTATTGAGGATCAGCAGAACGCCCGACATCAGAGCGGCCCCTTCGACTGCGACGCCGCCAGAAGCCGCGCGAGCGCCGCAGAGGCCAGACGCGCGGCGGCGCTGTCGGATCGGCTGGTCAGCATGATCGGCACTCGCGCGCCAAGGGCGACGCCGGCGGCTTCGGCATCTGCCAGATGGATAAGTTGCTTGGCGATCATGTTGGCGCTTTCAAGGTTCGGCGCGACCAGGATGTCGGCAAGCCCCGCCACGTCCGATTTGATGCCCTTGGCCTCGACGGCCTCGGGCGAGATGGCATTGTCGAAGGCCAGCGGACCGTCCACAAGCCCGCCGGTGATCTGGCCGCGATCATGCATCTTGCAGATCGAGGCCGCCAGAAGCGTCGAGGGCAGTTTCGACGTTACCGTCTCGACCGCCGACAGGATCGCGGTGCGCGGCGTCTCGATCCCGAGAGCGATCGCCAGATCGATCGCATTCTGCACGATATCGGCGAGGGCGGGAAGATCCGGCGAGATGTTGATCGCGGCATCGGTGATGAACAGCATGCGCTCGTGATCCGGTACGTCGAGCGCGAAGACATGGCTGAGACGGCGTTCTGTGCGCAGCCCCGCCTCCCGGTCGAGCACGGCCTCGAGCAACTCGTCAGTGTGCAGCTTGCCTTTCATCAGCGCTTCGGCGCGGCCGTCGCGGACCAGCGCCACGGCCGCCTCGGCGGCGCCATGGCTGTGCGGGGCGTCGATGATGCGGTCTGCGTCGAGCGTCACGCCGGCCTCGGACGCCGTCGCCTCGATCTTGGCGCGCGGACCGACCCAGAACGGCTCCATCAGCCCCGCCTGTTGGGCCTGGATCGCACCCAGCAGGCTAAGGCTGTCGCAGGGATGCACCACAGCCGTGGGCATCGGGGAGAATTCATGCGCCCGCTCGACCAACGCATTGAAGCGCGCGCCGGGCTTGTGCATCCGCACCGTGGGCAGCGTGGTGACCGCGCGGCTGATCTTGTGGCGCGGCGCCAGCACCTCTGCCTGCCCCTCGATCACCACGGCGCCGTGCTGGTTGTGGCACACGCAATCAAGCGTCACATGTCCGCTGTCATGGTCGATCTCGGCCACGGTGACGCGCACGGTGATGCTGTCGCCGATCGTCATGGTGCGTTTGAAATGCAGCGACTGGTCGGTGTAGATCGTGCCCGGACCCGGCAGGCGCGTGCCCAGCACCGCCGAAATGAGCGCGCCGCCCCACATGCCATGCGCCACGACATGGTGAAACTGCGTCTCGTCGGCATAGGCCGCATCGAGATGCGCGGGGTTCACGTCGCCCGACATCACCGCGAAAAGCTCGATATCCTCCTGCGCCAGAGCGTGCACCATCTCGGCGCTTTCTCCGATGACAAGCTCGTCCAGCGTGCGGTTCTCGATCCGTTCGGGCGTGGTCTCGTTACATTCGGACATGGCGACCTCCGTCGATATGGGTTGTGGTTCCGGTGACCCCCGAGGATCTGGCCGAGGCCAGAAACGCCGCGACATCGCCGACCTCGTCAATGGTCACAAGGCGACGTTCGGGCGCGTGCGCGCGGGCGTCCTCCATCAGGTTGTCGAAATCCTCGATTCCCGAGGCCGCGCGCGTGGCGATCGGGCCGGGCGACAGGATGTTGGCGCGGATGCCCTGCGGGCCCAGCTCCACCGCGACGTTTCGCGTGACAGATTCAAGCGCCGCCTTGACCGGACCCATGATGTTGTAATGGTCCACCACCTTTTCGGCCCCGTAATAGCTGACGGTGAGCAGGCTGCCCCGGTCCCGCATCAGCGGCTCGGCGCGGCGCACGAGGCGCAGAAAGGAATGACACGAGATATCCATCGCCTGCGCGAACCCGTCCGCCGAACAATCGACGACACGGCCGTGCAGATCCTCCTGGGGGCAGAAGGCGACGGAATGCAGCAGGAAATCCAGCCGCCCCCAACGGCGCGCGATGGTGTCGAACACCGCGTCGATCTGGTCCTCATATCGCAGGTCAAGCGGCAAAAGCTCGGCGGCGCCGACGGCATCGGCCACCGGTTGCACATGCGGCAGCGCGTCGTCGTTCCTGTAGGTCAGCACGAGAGTGGCGCCTTCGCCGGCAAAGGCCCGCGCGCAGCCCGTCGCGATGGAGTCCTCGTTGGCCACGCCAACCACAAGACCTATCCGGTTTTGCAGCATCATTGCGTATCCTCACATCTGGTGGACATACCTGCCCGGCGCATCGCCCAGAACCTGATACCCGGCCTCGGGCCGGCCCATCGGCGGGGGTGCCACACGCGTACCCGAGCGGTCCCGCAGCCATTCCGCCCAGCCTTCCCACCACGAGCCGTCCTGCACCGGCGTAACGTCAAGCCATGCCTCGTGATCGAGATAGCGGTCGGCATGTGCGGTGGTCGCCATGCGGAAATGCCGGCGTTTGTGCCCCGGCTCGGAGATGATCCCGGCGTTGTGCCCGCCATTGGTCAGCACGAAGGTGATGTCGGCATCGGTCAGGTGATGGATCTTGTAGACCGATTTCCACGGCGCGACGTGATCTTTTTCCGTGCCCACGGCGCAGATGTCCACATCGAGATCGCTGAGCGACACGGTCTTGCCGTCGATCCGGTATTTGCCGTGCGACAGGCGATTCTCCAGAAACAGCCCGCGCAGGTATTCCGAATGCATCCGGAAGGGCATGCGCGTCGTGTCGGCGTTCCAGGCCATCATGTCGTTGGGCTCGGCCCGCTCGCCCATCATCTTTTCGCGGATCAACCGCGACCAGACCAGATCGTTGGAGCGCAGCATGGTGAATGCCCCGGCCATCTGGTTGCCGTCGAGATAGCCCTGCTCGGCCATCAGATCCTCGAGCAGCGCGACCTGCGCCTCGGACACGAAGAGCGCCATTTCGCCCGGTTCGGAGAAATCCACCTGTGCGGCCAGAAGCGTCATCGAGGCCAGCCGGTTATCGCCGTCGCGCCTCATTGTCCCTGCCTGGATCGCCATCAACGTGCCGCCGAGGCAATAGCCCACCCCGTGGATGCGCCGCGATCCAGTGATCGTCTCGACCGCGTCCAGCGCCATGCGCGGCCCCTGATCGAGATAGTCCTGCATGCCCAGATCACGGTCTTCCGCGCCGGGATTGCGCCACGAGATCATGAACACGGTATAGCCCTGATCCACCAGCCAGCGCACCATCGAGTTATGCGCCGACAGATCGAGGATGTAGTATTTCATGATCCATGCGGGCACGATCAGGATCGGTTCGGGATGTACGGTTTCGGTGGTCGGGCTGTACTGGATCAACTCTGCCAGATGGCTGCGCGCGACGACCTTGCCCGGTGTCGCGGCCAGGCCGTCGCCAACGGTCAGGTCTGGCGGGGTCGGCTGCGGCGCGGGGTCCCGCGACACCCTGGCCGAGACATCCGCGACGGTGTTCATCAGGCCCTGCATGACGCTCGCGCCATTGGTTTGGCGCGCACGGATCAGCACTTCGGGGTTGAGATGCGGGAAATTGGTCGGCGATACCGTGTCGAGCGCCTGTCGCACCGCAAAGCTCAGCGCGGCCTCGTTGGCCGGCGACATCCCGCGCACATCGGTCGTGGCCGTCTGCCACCAGTCCTCGGTCAGCAGGAAGCTGTCGCGCATGAAGCAAAACGGCGGAGTGTCCCAAAGTTCCGACGCGAAGCGGCGGTCATCCTCGACCGGCAGTTCGACCTCGGGTTCGAGGCTGCGCGCCGCGACGATGCCGGGCGCGCGCAGCGCCTTTTCGGCGAGGGCCGCCTGTTTTCCCGGTGCGGTGCCAAGATGCACGGCCCAGTCCGCCATCGCGGCCCACAGCGTGGACGGGGCCATCCCGCCGGTCGCCTTGCCGATGGTCATGCGCGTCACGCGGTCCAGAAAGTCGGCATGTGCCGTGTGGATGTCGCCGGATTGCAGTTGCTTGTTCATGAGTTACCCCGAAGTCCTGAATCTCGCTGGGACTACACTAGCAATGTGACAGGTAATATGCACGCGCAGAAAAGTATTTTGCAATCGCAGAAAGATCAAGGCTGTTTCAGCCCGCGACGCCCAAACCCATGCGACGCAGTGCCCAGATCGTCAATTCCCGCAGGGCCGATGACGTTGTTGCGTTCAGCCCCGTGACGATGTCCCGCACGTCGGTTGACGCCACGGTGGCCGTGCTCTGCACGGTGCGGCTGCCCAGGATTGCCGCGTCATCGTCGCGCACCAGCCGCGCGGTCAGTCGGAAGCGCACGGTGACTGCGTCGCCCTCGACCTCCTGTTCGGCCTGAAAATCGGTCAGTTCGGAGATCAGCGTGTAATCGGCCCTGCCGCCGATCGGCCGGCGCCCGACATAGCGCAGCGCACCGGTATCGTTGAAGCTGCGCACCATAAGCGTCGTCAGCATCACCGGCGCGTCGTCCGTCCAGCGCACAGCCGGAAGATAGGATGCCTGTAACGGGCCGGGCCGGATCATGATCCGGTCGGTATCGAGCGCGCCCCCGGCGCTTGGTGTCTCGATCACCAGATCGCGCTGCAGGCTGCCTTGCACCGCAGGCACGTCGACGGGCGCGCGCAGGTTGTAGGCCTCGAGCGGTGTCGTGGCCTCGCCGATCGATGTGATCGCGGCGCAACCGCTCAGGGTGAGACCGGCAAGCAGGGACAAGACGCGGCGTGTCGGGATCATCTTCGGAACTCCGGTGTCTGGCGGTCCAGAAAGAACCGCGCGGGATTGCGCTCGATCTGCCCGGCGATGCGGTCGAGAGTGTCGATGAGATCGCGGGTCTCGCGCGCCAGCTGCGTGTATTGCGGCAGACCGGACGCGGTGAACTCGCGCACGGAGGCGCCCGATTGCGTGACAACCTGCCCGATGTCCTCGAACGCGCGATTCGCGGTTTCGGCGGCGCTGCGCAGATCGGCGGTGATGCCGGGAATGTCGTCCGCGACCTGCGCGATCGTGTCGTCCAGCCGCTGCATGACGCGGCGCAGATCGCCGGTAATGGCGTCGATATCCTCGTTCAGGACGCGGTCGGCGCTGGAAAAGGCGCGTTCGGCTGCAGTCAGACTGCGTTCGCCGGTGACCAGCGCCTGATCGATCGCCGCCAGAGTCTGGTTGGCATTGGCAAAGGTTTCGGTGACCTGTTCCATCGTGCTTGACGCATCATCGGCCAGCCCGTCTATCCGTCCCGTGGCGTCCGACAGGTTGGTGCCGACCTCGCCGGTCACGCGGTTCACCGTTTCGGTCGCGCCGCGGATGTCCGACACGATTGCGGGCAGGTCGGTTTCGGCCACGCTGGTCACAGCTGAGACCGCGCGGTCGGCATTCTCGATCATCGCGCGCGTCTCTGACACCAAGGCGCTGCCGTCCTGCGTGATCAGCTCGTCGAAGGACACGGACGCCGTGTCGATGCTGTCGAGCGTGCCGACAAGCCTGTCGATGGCTTCTTCGGTGGCCTGCAGCGTGCCCTCGGCCTCGTTCAGCCGCAGTGTGGCGGCGCTGCCGGCGGCCGAGAATTCGGTGATCATGCTGCGGGCATCGGTTACGAGGTTTTCGGTCTGTTCGCGCAGAAACAGCGTCGTCGCCGTCAGATCCTGCGAAATCGACTGCAACTCGCCGGTCATGAACACCTCTGCCGCGTCGAGCGCGCCGCGCCCGCTTTGCAGCGCGTCGTCGGCCACGTCGAGCGATCGTTCGATCCGTCCCGACAGCGAGGTCAGCGCGTCCAGCGTCGTGTCGAGATTGCCCAGCGTTCCCTTGACGGCTGTAACCACCGGATCCAGCTGTCCGGTGAAGCTCGCAATGTCATCCGAGGCTTCGGCAATGGTGCGGCTCACGCCTGAAAACTCCGAGAGCGCCGACGAGATCTCGCCGGAGGACTGCTCGAAATTGTCGAGAATGTTCTGCACCTTCTGCTGGTTCTCGTCGTTCAGCAACTGGCCGACATTCTCCATCACGTTGACGGCCTCTTCGATGATCCGCGGGGCGTCCTCCGTCAGGCCCTGAAGCACCGAGCGCCCGGACTCGATTTCCGGGATGCCGTCCTCCTCTTCCATCAACAGCGGCGAGTCGGGGTCGCCCGATGTGATGCCGACAAAGGACACGCCCGTCACGCCCATGGATTCGATCGTGGCGACGCTATCGGTCCGCACCGGGGTGTCCCCCGCGACCTCGAGGCGGACCACCACCGTGCCGTCCTGATCCGGCGACAGCCGCACATCGACGACCTGACCGACGGGAAGCCCGGAAAAGCGCACCTCGGAGGCACGCGACAGGCCCGAGACGGACGAAAACCGCACATCGTAGTAATCGAACTGGCGGTCCAGTTCGAACTGCGCGAACCATAGCAGAAAGGCGAGAATGCCGAGGAACCCCGCGAGGGCGAACGCGCCGATCAGGACGTAATTTGCACGCGTTTCCATATTCTCAGTCGGTCCTGTCCTTGGCGTCTATCGCGGCCCGGGCCCGGGGGCCGTGAAAATACTCATGCACCCAAGGATGATCCACGTCCAGCATCTCGGACATGGTGCCGGTGACAAGCACGCGTTTCTCGGCGAGCACGGCAATCCTGTCGCAGGTCGCGTGCAGCGTATCAAGGTCATGCGTGACCAGAAACACGGTCAGGCCCAGTTGCTGCGACAACCCCCGGATCAGCGTGTCGAAATCCGAGGCACCTATCGGATCGAGCCCCGCGGTCGGCTCGTCCAGAAAAACGATTTCCGGATCAAGCGCCAGCGCCCGCGCCAGTCCCGCGCGCTTGCGCATGCCGCCCGACAGCTCGGACGGGTAGTTGTTGCCGGCGATCCACGGCAGACCCGACATCGAGATCTTGAGATCGGCAAGCGCGTGCCGCAGATCGGGGGTGAGATCCGAGATCATTCGCAGCGGCACCTCGACATTCTCGCGCACCGTGAGCGACGAGAACAGCGCGCCATCCTGAAACATCACGCCGTTGCGGCTGTCGATGGCGATCCGCGTCTCCTCGTCCGCCGCCAGTGCGTCGATGCCGAACATGGTGATGCGGCCCGCCGTGGGCCGCAACAGCCCCACGATGCTGCGCAACAGCACCGATTTCCCGGTGCCCGAGCCGCCGACGACGCCCAGAACCTCGCCACGCCAGACATCGAGATCGAGATTGTCATGCACGACATTGTCGCCGAACTGGTTGCGCAGGCCGCGCACCGAGATGATCGGCTCGCGGTCCATCACACCCCCATCTGCGCGAAGAAGACCGAAAACAGCGCATCCGCGACGATCACCGCGAAGATTGCCGTGACCACCGCGCTGGACGTCATGCGCCCCAGCGATTCTGCGTTGCTGCCGACTCTCATGCCGGCGTGGCAGCCCACGACGCCGATAATGATGGCAAAGACCGGCGCCTTGACCATGCCCACGATCACATGGCTGATATCGGTGCCCTCGATCAGCCGCGTGCGGAACATCGCCGGCGAAATGCCCAGTTCGACCCACGACATGATCGCACCGCCCAAGAGCCCGGTGATGTTGGCGATCAGCCCAAGGATCGGCAGCATCAGAAGCAGCGCGAGGATGCGCGGCACGAAAAGCGCCATCGCCGGGTCGATGCCGAGGGTGCGCATGGCGTCGATCTCCTCGCGCATCTTCATCGACCCGATGGCGGCGGTAAAGGCCGAGGCCGTGCGCCCCGCGACAATGATCGCAGTCAGCAGGATCCCCAGCTCGCGCAGGATCGAGATGGCGATGAGATCGACGACAAAGACCTCGGCGCCGAACTGACGCAGCTGAGCCGACCCCTGAAAGGCCAGCACCACGCCGATGAGAAACGCCATAAGCGCAACGATGGGCACGGCACGCAGTCCCACCTCCTGACAATGATGCACCAGCGCGGTCAGGCGAAAGTCGCGCGGATGGATGAATGTGCGGCCCAGACGGGCGAGGAAAATCCCCAGATATCCGCAAAGCTCCATCGCGAAAACGCCACCCGAGGCGACCGCGCGCCCGACATGCTCCAGCCGGTCGGTCCATGTCGGGGGCGTCACTTTTCGGTCGGGAATATCGGGCAGGGCAGCACTGACCGTCTTCAGCAGATCGGAATAGGACGGAGCGGCGTCATGGATTTCGGTGTTGAATCCGGCGTCCGACAGCCGCTGTTGCAGCGTGGCGATGGCCCAGGCCCCTGCCGTATCCAGCCGCTCGACCCCCGACAGGTCGATGCGGGTCTGCTTTGCGGTCAGTTCTTCAAGCTCGGGGTGAAATCGCGCCAGCGTCTGCGCCGTCAGCACGCCCGACAGTGTCAGATCACGCCTGTCGTCATGCTCGGTCGCTTGCACATCCGCGGAGACTGATCCTGTGTCGGACATTTACCCTCGATAGCCCCCGGCGGACGATATTTTGCCGCACTCTGACGAGGTCCGGGCGGGAAAACAAGAGGTTCAGGCCAAGCAGACCCGAGGGCCGGGTCAGGGGGCCAGCCATTGACCCGCCCAGCCATTCGGCCAGTCATCCGCACGCACGAACCTTGCCCGGCGATGGTCGGGGCCGAGATGCACCGCGTC
>JAWLFT010000139.1:0-4098 GCA_041685435.1 Roseovarius sp. | reverse complement strand
TGTAATATTTGCGTGAAGCTTGTGTCACGAAAGGTGGCACGCGGCCCTCAGTTCAGCCGCCCCATGGCCACGGCCACATCCGCCATCCGGCAGGAAAAGCCCCATTCATTGTCGTACCATGCCAGCACCCGCACAAGGCGCTTGCCCATGACCTTGGTCTGCTCCGGCGCGAAGATGGAGCTTTCCTCGGTATGGTTGAAATCGACGCTGACCTTGGGTTCGGGATCGTAGCCGAGGATGCCTTTCATCGGACCGGCGGCCGCCGCTGCCATCGCCTCGTTCACGTCGCTCCTGGTCACGTCCATTTGCGCCACGAAGGTCAGATCCACCGCCGAGACATTGGGCGTGGGCACCCGCATCGCGGTGCCGTCGAGACGCCCGGCCAGTTCCGGCAGCACCTCGCCGAGCGCGCGCGCCGCCCCGGTCGAGGTGGGGATCATCGACATCGCCGCAGCCCGCGCGCGGTAAAGGTCGTTGTGCCGCCGGTCAAGCGTCGGCTGGTCGCCGGTATAGGCGTGGATCGTGGTCATCAGCCCCGATTCGATGCCGATCGCATCGTTCAGCGCCTTGGCGAGTGGGGCCAGGCAATTGGTGGTGCACGACCCGTTCGAGATCATCCGCTCGCCGGGTTGCAGCGTGTCATGGTTGACGCCGTAAACCACCATGCGGTCCACGTTCTTGCCGGGCGCCGACAACAGCACCTTGCCGGCGCCACGATCCAGATGGGTGCGCGCGGTCAGCCCGTCATTGAACTTGCCGGTGCATTCCATCACCACATCGACCCCGTCCCAGTCGAGCGCGGTCATGTCATAGGTCGAGAACATCTCGATCGGGCCGCGCCCGAGATCCATGCTGCTGCCGTCCACGCTGATGGCATGAGGGAAGCGGCCATGCACGCTGTCATAGCGCATCAAATGGGCCGCCGTCTCGACGGGGCCGGGCGCGTTGATCTTGACCACCTCGATATCGTTGCGAAGGCTTTCGGAGATATGCGCGAGAGTGGCGCGACCGATGCGGCCGAACCCGTTGATACCGACGGTGATGGTCATGGGCTGCTCCTGAAGACTGGTTTGCCGGGGTATAGACCCAAGCGACCCTTGTCGAAAGACGCAAAATCCGGGTTTCTGGCGCCAACTCAGGATGATAGCGATAACGGTTATCGCAAACGCAGCTGCCGGCGCACCAACCCGCGCACCGACGGAACTGCGTGTCAGCCAGAGAGCGAAGCCTCAGCGGTCAGCGCGTCGGCAACAATCTGTGCCACCCGGGGCGCGCAGCCAATGGGATCGAGCCGCACGCCCTCGAACCCAGTCGCGTCCAGTGCCTCGGGGATATCCTCGATCACATGGCCAAGACGCGCGGCAAAGAATGGCAGGCAGATTGCCTGCGCCCCGAGCCCTGCCGCCTGATCGGCCAGATAGGGCGGCTCCTCGACGAAACCGACGCGGCACTCGGCGAATGTGATGCGCGCGGCCAGAGCCTCGGCAAAGGCACGGGTGTCGCGAGCGGAATTGGGGCTGCGGCCCGATCCGTGACCGGCAATGAACAGTTGCGTGCGGCCCGCGTCCCAGCTGCGTGCCGCCAGCACGGCGTGCAAGAGATCCGCCGCAAGATCGGGCATGGCGGGCGACACCCCCAAGGGCCGCAGAATCCGCGCCTCGGGGGCGCCGCGCAACCGGTTGCGCAGGTTGTCTCCGGTGAACCAGCCCTCGGTCATGAACAGCGGATAGACCAGCGGATTGGGGCCGGCGGTCTTCAGCGCCGCATCGAGTGCACCCTCCTTGGCCAGCGTCGCCGCGCTGATATGCCAGCCGGGCAGGGCGCTCGCCACGTGTCGTGAAAAGCCCTCAAGATCAGACTGCGCCGGACCCGGATCAGAGGGCTGTCCGTGGCTTACGATAATGGCGGCGGGCATGGGTGGTCTCCTCCGTCGGTGCGGGCGGTCAGCCATTGGCGCACGAGATGCAGCGCGTCGCGGCGGGGTCAAGCGTCAGCCGGCCTTCGGCGATCTCGTCACCGCAATCCTCGCAATAGCCGAACTCGCCCTCGTCGATGCGGGCCAGCGCGGCTTTCAGGCGGGTGCGCTGCGCCTGCCGACGGGCCTGTCCGGCCTTGGCCATCGCCTGATTCTGCAGCGCGTCCATGCGGCTCAGCCGACCGATGGCCTGCTGATCCAGCTCGACCGTGGCCTGCCCGGACAGCCCGCGTGTATCATCGCCTTGCAAGTCCGACAGAAGGGTGTCGATGCGTTGCCGGAAATGGGCGAGGCGTGCATCATCCATTCTTGATCTCCCGCATCCGTGTTTGCATTTTACCTCTAACGACTATCTGCTACACTCCTTATTATCCAGAGGAGGGTCTGACCGTGGCGCATAGAAAATCAAAACTTGCCGAGATTGACCCCGTCTGGGGTCAGATCGCTCGCGAGGCCGAAACGGCCATATCCGACGAGCCGCTTCTCGGCGGTCTCGTGCATTCCAGCGTACTGCATCATGGCAGCTTCGAGTCGGCGCTCGCGTACCGTATCTCGCTCAAGCTGACATCGAACGAGATGCCCGAACAGATCCTGCGCGAGATCTGCGACATGGCGCTTGATGCGGATGACGTGATCGGGCTGGCGGCGCGCGCCGATATCGTGGCGGTTTGCGACCGTGATCCGGCCTGTGACCGGTTTCTGACGCCGCTGCTGTTCTTCAAAGGGTTTCAGGCGATCCAAGCCTATCGCATCGCGCATTGGCTGTGGGATGCTGGCCGGTTCGATCTGGCGCGGTTCTTTCAGATGCGGGTCTCGGAGGTGTTCGGCGTCGATATCCATCCCGCTGCCCGGATCGGCAAGGGGATCATGATCGATCACGCGCATTCCATCGTCATCGGCGAGACCGCTGTGGTTGGCGACAATGTCTCCATGCTGCATTCGGTGACGCTTGGTGGCACCGGCAAGGAAGAAGAGGACCGCCATCCCAAGATCGGCAACGGCGTGCTGATCGGGGCAGGGGCCAAGGTTCTGGGCAATATCAAGATCGGCCGGTGCTCGCGCATCGCCGCCGGCTCGGTCGTGCTGCAGGATGTCCCGCCGATGAAGACGGTGGCGGGCGTGCCGGCCAGGATCGTCGGCGAGGCGGGCTGCGATCAGCCTTCGGTCAGCATGGATCAGTTGCTTGGCGTGCGCGGCACGGAAACCGAAAGCGGCTGACGCCGGAGCGAGACATTTGAAAGCCTAAATGACCCGTGAGACATTTGGCCTGAACAACCACCACGCCGGGTCAAGGGTAAGCATCCGGCGGGGGACGCTGTCACGCCGCCTCGACTGCTTTGTGTCCCGCATTCCGGTTCCATGGGAGCAATTCAGACAAGCGTGACAATAGGCCCAGATATTTTCGACGGGATCGGGGTTAGGAGCGTGGGGCGGCAGGGTCAGAGGCGAAAGTTTGTCCAGCAGCTCCGAGGGGGCCGATCGCCGGTTTGACAGACGGTCCAGCCCTTCGGCGTTATAGCGACCAGGGCGCCGTCCGTTCAGGGCTGAGTGCCGTCCAGTGGACGCAATTCCGGGCGATCCACGCCAACCGCGCAGCGTCTGGTTATCCATGCCGCAGACGTCTGCTGCAGTCTTGCGGTCAGAGCTTTCCGGAATCAGCGCAATCGCCATGATCCGGAGCCCCGCTTTGGCATCCCTGCATTTCGCAGCGACCGCGTGAAGCCCTGCGGCCGTCCGGTCTTTTCATATGATTACAGCCGCCACCGAACCATTCAATGCCTCACTGGCAGTGCATCGTCTTCGATAGCGCATGCACGGACCTGCGACCGTCAGCGCGAAAGGCTGTCGGCATTACTTGATCTTGCCTTCCTTGTACTCGACATGCTTGCGTGCGACCGGGTCGAATTTCCGGATCGTCATCTTTTCGGTCATCGTCCGGGCGTTCTTTTTGGTCACGTAGAAATGGCCCGTGCCCGCGGTCGAGTTCAAACGGATCTTGATGGTTGTCGGCTTCGCCATTTTTTATCTCCTGCGCCGGGCGCATCCCGCGCCCGTGATTTCGTCTTCAACGGTGCCTTCTAACGACGCGGGGGCCCGAGTCAACCGGCATTGCACCGATGTGC
>JAWLFT010000138.1:0-4117 GCA_041685435.1 Roseovarius sp. | reverse complement strand
GTTATGCTTCGCCGCATAATGTGCAAAGTCGAGATAAGGGCGGGGCGGCGCAAGGTCACCCCGCGCCACCATTGCTCAGGGCAGCAGCGCCTCGATCACCTTGGTCATGCGTTGCGAGGTGGGCCGCTCTGCCGACCCCCAGGTGCTTGCAACGGTGCCGTCGGGGGCGATAAGGACCTTGTTGAAGTTCCACGACGGCGCAAACCCGGCCTCATCAGCAAGCGAGGCATATAGCGGGTGCGCCTGCGATCCGCGTACCGATGTGATCGTGGTCATCGGGATATCGAGGCCAAAATTTACCTCGCAGAAATCCTTCACCTCGTCGTCGCTCGCCAGTTCCTGCCGAAAATCATTGGAGGGCACGGCAAGCACAACCAGACCGCGGTCGCGATACCTGTCATAAAGCTCCTGCAATTCCTCATATTGATGCGTGAACCCGCAGCGTGATGCGGTGTTGACCACAAGGACCGGCCGGCTCTGCCAATCCGAGACCCGAAGCTCGCCCCCATCGATGCTGCCGAAGGGTGCGTCAAGCTCCAGCGCGAGGGCGGGCAGGGCGAGCACGGCGAAAGCGAAAGCGATAATGAAGCGCATGGAAAACCTCCTTGGGATGTGATCTTTACGTCTCTGGCGGTCAGGCGGATCACTCAGCGCCCTTTTGGAGCCGGCATGACAGGCTATATCTACATTCAGGCCGCAACACGTATCTGAAGGAGGATTGTCGCATGACAGACTATCGCAAGGATCCCGACCGGATCGCCACCCTGTCGCCGGAGCAATACCGCGTGACCCAGCAAGACGGCACAGAGCGGCCGGGCACAGGAGAATATCTCGACAACAAGGCGCCGGGCATCTACGTGGACGTCGTCAGCGGAGAGCCGCTTTTCGCCAGTGCCGACAAGTACGAGTCCGGCTGCGGCTGGCCCAGCTTCACAAAGCCGATCGAGCCCGCGCATGTCACCGAACGGCGCGACGCCTCGCTCGGCACGGTCCGCACCGAGGTGCGCAGCCGCGACGGCGACAGCCATCTGGGGCATGTGTTCCCGGACGGGCCGCAGGACCGTGGCGGACTGCGCTATTGCATCAACTCGGCGAGCCTGCGATTCGTTCATCGAAACGACATGGAGGCCGAAGGATACGGCGCGTATCTTGATCAGGTAGAGGATGTGACATGACCGAACGTGCAGTTCTGGCGGGCGGCTGTTTCTGGGGCATGCAGGACCTGATCCGCAAGCTCGACGGCGTGATCTCGACCCGTGTGGGCTATACCGGCGGCGACGTGGCCAATGCCACCTACCGCAATCACGGCACCCATGCCGAGGGGATCGAGATCATCTTCGATCCCGCGAGGATCAGCTACCGGCGCATCCTCGAGGTGTTCTTTCAAATCCACGACCCGACCACGCCGAACCGGCAGGGCAATGATGTGGGCATGAGCTACCGCTCGGCGATCTACTACTGCGACGAGGCGCAGCGGGACGAGGCGATGCGCACCATCGCGGATGTCGAGGCCAGCGGCCTCTGGCCCGGCAAGGTCGTGACAGAGGTGGAGCCGGTGGGCGATTTCTGGGAGGCCGAGCCCGAGCATCAGGATTACCTCCAGAAGTTCCCGCGTGGCTACACCTGCCATTTCCCGCGGCCCGACTGGGTGCTGCCCCGCAAGGAGGCCGAGACGGACGCCTGACCGTGGCGCCGCCCGCGCGCACACGCCCGATGACCGGCATCGTGCTCAAGCTGTGCTCGGTCACGCTGTTCATCACCATGGCGTCGCTGATCAAGGCGACGTCAGGGCATGTGCCGCCGGGCGAGGCGGTGTTCTTCCGCTCGTTCTGCGCGCTGCCCGTGATCCTGATCTGGCTGGTCCTGCGCAGGGATCTGCGCACCGGGCTGAAGGTACGCTCGCCCCTCAATCATTTCTGGCGTGGCTTCGTGGGCACGGCGGCCATGGGGCTGGGGTTTGCCGCTCTCGGCCTGCTGCCGCTGCCTGAAGTCACAGCGCTCGGCTATGCCGCGCCGCTTCTTGTCGTGATCTTTGCGGCCATGTTCCTCGACGAGCAGGTGGGTGTGGTCCGGATCGCAGCGGTGGCCCTCGGGCTGGCTGGGGTGCTGATCGTGCTGGCCCCGCGGCTGACCGCCCTGAGCGGGCCGACGGTCGAGACCATGGAAGCCGTGGGCGCGATGCTGGCGCTGACTGGCGCGATTTGCGCGGCCCTCGCGCAGATATATGTGCGCAAGCTGGTACAGACCGAAGAAACCAGCGCCATCGTCTTCTTCTTCTCGATCACCGCCGCGGGCCTGTCGCTGCTGACCATTCCGTTCGGCTGGGTGATCCCAACGGGCCCGGAGGTCGGCCTGCTGGTTCTGGCCGGATTGCTGGGCGGGTTGGGACAGATCTTTCTGACCTCGTCCTATCGCTTCGCGGATGCAAGCGTGGTGGCGCCGTTCGATTACGCCTCCATCCTTCTCGCGATCGGAATCGGCTATTTCATCTTTGGAGAGGTGCCGACAGGCACCATGCTGTCGGGCGCGTCTTTGGTCATACTCGCGGGGATCGTCATCATCCTGCGCGAGCGGCAACTGGGCATTCAGCGCAACCGGGCACGCTCTGCCCGGACACCGGAATAGGGGCGAGCCGGGCCTAGAGCGGGCGTTCGACCAGTCAGCACCAGCCCATGTCCGCGGGCAGGCGACCCGACACGGGTTCTGATCAGTTTATCCAGCTCATCCCGAAAAAGCCCCGATCGACGCGCAGACTTCACAAATCGCCTGTCGGGGGAGAAATGCGATGGCGCTGCGGCGCGTCACGCCGCGTAACGCGCCAAGGCTGCAGCCTCGATGCCCGCTCAAGGCCCTGCCCGGCGATTCTATCCCCCCGTCAGCGTCGCAAGCGCATAAGGTGGCCACAGCATCGCTCGGCGCAGGCGGCCCAGGGGCCAGCGGCGCGGCGGCGTGCGCAAGATCTGCGGATAGGGATGCTGCGGCACACGGTCCATCGCCAGATCGGCCAGAAGCGCGCCGGCGTAGCTGCCCATGGCCACCCCGTTGCCGTGATACGATAGCCCGGTAAAGGCGCCCGGCATGTCCGGGATCGGTCCGGCATAGGGGGTCAGATCCGGGGCCAGCGACAGCAATCCGTTCCAGCTATAGGGTGTCTCGACGTGACGCCATGCCGGAAACATCGCCTCGAAATGCGTCCGGATGGTGCGCTCCATCCGGAGGTCAAGTCGCGGCGACGAAAACAAGCCGCCGCGCATCCCGAACAGCATCCGGTTGTCGGGCATTAGTCGAAAATAATGCAGGAAGAACCGGTCGTCATAGCACATCTGACGGCTTGTCCAGCCTTGCGCGGAAAGCTCCGCGTCGGTCATCGGGCGGGTGACGATCACGCCTGACTGCGTCGGCAGATAGCGCGCGCGCATCCAGCCCGGCAGATCATCCGAGGAATAGCCGTTGGTGGCCAGGATCAGGCGGCGGGCGGTGATGTGCGCCTGTGGCGCGGACAGATGGAACGCACCCGCCTGACGGATCGCGGTGACCCGAGAATGCGCATGGATGCTCGCGCCGGCCGTGGTGGCCGCCTCTGCCAGACCGAGCGTGTATTTCATCGGGTTGAGCGCCACGCCGACCGGCGTGGTGAGCGCCGCGTGAAACGGGCCGTTCATCCCCATCTGCGCCAGTTCCAATCCGGGGATGAGTTGCGGCGCGACGCCGTAATCGGCCTCGATCCGAGCGGCCCTTGCACCCAGACCCCGCGCCGCGCGCGGAGTATGCGCCAGCAGCGTCTCGCCCGCCGAATGCAGATCGGCCGCGATTCCAAGGCGGTCGATCAGGGCGCGGGCAAAGCGGGCCGCAGCCACTTCGGTTCGACGATAATCGCGGCGCGCTTCCTCACCATGGGTCTTGCGCAGGATCGTGTCCGAGGCCGCAGCCCCCCCGAGGCAGCAGAACCCGCCATTGCGCCCGGACGCCCCCCAGCCGGGGGTCTCCGCCTCGAACACGCGCACATCCTGCCCGGCCTCGGCCAGATGCAGCGCCGCCGAAAGCCCCGTGAACCCTGCGCCGATGATTGCCACGTCGCAGGTCATCGCGCCTTTGGCGGGCGGATGATCAAGCGGCG
>JAWLFT010000137.1:0-4166 GCA_041685435.1 Roseovarius sp. | reverse complement strand
TCATGCGCTTCAAGCCGCCTGTGGCGGTCGCTGCGTTCCTATTGGGCAACCGCGTTCTGGTTCCTGACGGGTCCGGGGGTTGGACAAGGTCAACCCTGCGGCAGCCATCGCAGCGGGCGGCAACGCGCTCGACATCCTGCAGGGGCGGGCGGAAGGCGGGCTGGAACGTGCGGGAGAATACCCGCGAGCAGTACAGCACCGGCATCAATAGCACGCTCGACACGCAGTTCGAAACGGGCGGCGCCGGTCATGGGCGGAGGATCACGGCGTCCAGTTCTGCTTCATCGCCCCGGTTGTAGGGAAAATAGCCCCTGGACTGTTTTATGATCCTCCAAACCCCACCCAGAACGCTTATATCAAAAGTTTCAATGGGCGCTACCGCGAGGCATGCCTGAACCAGCACTGGTGGAGCCCGTGCACTCATCGAAGACTGGAGAATCGACTGCAACACGGCACGCCCGCACGGCAGCCTGAAATATCGAACGCCGGAGGAATTCGCGGCCGCGCGGCCCTTCGACAAGACGCAATGGGCGCGGCCGCTTGGAGCTACCTGATGGCTCGGTGCCTGCGCCCATTGCTCATGCCGCCGAATGATGGCCATAAAAGGAGAACAGGCTCCACTTGCGCGTGGCCCTGAGAAAAGGGGCAGGTCCGAAGCAACATGCTGATCCTGCACGATCCGTCAGAGCCCCGGCGCAACGTGTCCCTTGCGCCGGGGCGTTTCAGTTTGTACGACCTTGCGCAATACCTGACAGGATATGTAGGCAATGCAGATGAAACTTCGCCTTTTGAACCCGTCTCCGGATTGGGTCCGTGGTCTGTCGGTCATGGCCATGGCCCTCGCGTTGGCCTGCGGCCCTGCAGGCGCGCAGGAGGATGAATCCGGTGCCGCCACGCTGGGGATCGAGTTGAACAAGCTTGAACAGACCGGCGCGGCCTGTCGCAGCTACATGGTGCTGTCGAACCGCACCGACGTGGTCCTCAATCAGCTGTCGCTCGATCTGGTGGTGTTCGACACCGATGGCGTGATCGACCGCCGCCTCGCGGTGGAGCTTGGGCCGGTCAACGCCGGGCGCACGCAGGTCAAGGTGTTCGACATGGCGGGGCTCGATTGTGGCCGCGTGGCGCGTGTGCTGCTCAATGATGTGCTGACATGCAGCCCCGACCGTGTCGATGACGCCACCACATGCGACGCGGCGCTGCGCGTCTCGGGGCGCGGCACTGTCGATTTCATCCGCTGAGGAAAGGCCGAACTGATGGATCCGGAATTGTCAAACGACGCACCAACGGTCACGTCCGGCGGCTGGACCGGCCCGAACCCGGCCACCGCCGTGCCACCCGCCGATGTCCCGGCAGACCCCGCCCCGCAGGAGGCGGCGGCACAGGCGCTTGCCGCGCTGGAGCGCGCGCAGGACACGCTGTCGGCGGGCGGGCCGGTGGCGTATCTTCTGGTGGCGTTGTCGGTGTTGTCGCTTGCGCTGATCCTTGGCAAGACTTGGCATCTGGCCCGCGCCCGCCCTGCGCCCTGCGCGCCTCTGCGCGCGGCGCTGTCGCAATGGCGCGGCGGGGCCCGCGACGCCGCACTCGAGACCATCGCGAAGGGCCGGTCGCTGCCGGCGCGCGCCGCCCATGGGGCGATGGCCGATCTGGCTGCCGGCCTCCCCGAGGTGCGCGCCCGCGAAGAGGCGTGGCGCGTGGCCGGCGATGCGCTGGACGCCCTGCGCGGCTGGATGCGGCCGCTCGAGGTGATCGCGTCCACGGCCCCGCTGCTGGGCCTTTTCGGCACCGTTCTGGGCATGATCGCCGCCTTCGCGCAGCTCGAGGCGGCGGGGTCCCGTGTCGATCCGGCAATCCTGTCGGGCGGCATCTGGGAGGCGCTGCTGACCACCGCGCTTGGCCTTGCCGTGGCGATCCCGACGCTGGCGGCGGTCAACTGGATCGACCGCCGGATCGAGCGCAGCGCGCAGGCGACGGAGTCGGCGCTGTCGGCAATCTTTGCCGCGGCCCCGCCCCTGCAGGCGACCTCCACGACCGAGGCCTGGCATGAAGCGGCTGAGTGACGGCGCAAGACCGCCCCTGCGGATCAGCCTGACACCGCTTGTAGATGTGGTGTTCATCCTTCTGGTGTTCTTCATGCTGGCATCGAACTTTCACGACTGGCGCGCGATCCCGTTGCAGGCGTCGGGCAGCGGCGCGGGGTCCGGGATGCGCGGCGCGCTTCTGGTCGAGGTGACGACGCAAGGCCCCCGCCTCGCGGGCGAGGCGCTGCCGATGCCCGCGCTCATCGACCGGCTGCGCGCCCGGCGCGCGGATGATCCCGATGCGGCGCTGCTGGTACTGCCGCGCGAGGGCGTCGGGACCGGTGCGCTTGTCGGCGTGCTTGACGGGCTGGAGGCGGCGGGTCTGCGCAACCTGACCCTTGTGGGGGCCGGATCATGAGGGGGCGGACCGGACATGCGACGCGGCGCCTTACGCGGACGCGGGCCCCCGAGGATACCGATGCGCGTATCCTGCCGCTCATCAACATCGTGTTCCTGCTGCTCATCTTCTTCATGGTCGCCGGACGGCTGAGCACGAGCGATCCGTTCGATGTGGCCCCGCCAGAGGCCGCCAATGCCGGTGAGGCGCTGCTTGACGGGGCCGAGATCCTGCTGGGGCCGACTGGCGATCTGGCGCTTGACGGGCAGGCGATGGACCGCGCCACGCTACTGGATCGGCTGGAACGTCGCCTGCAGGATGCCCCCGATCTGCCGCTGCGCCTGCGCGCCGATCAGGCTGGCGAGGCGCAAGGCCTTGTGGCGCTTTTGCAGGACCTGCGCCGCCTTGGCGCGCAAGAGGTCACGCTTATCACCCTGCCGGAGGGCCGATGAGCGTGGCACTGGCAGGCCGTGACGACATCATGCCCGCCGCCTTGCCGCGCGGGGCCCTCGCGGTCGTGCTGGTGCTGGCGGTGGTGCTGCATTTGGCGGGCGCCGCGCTGCTGTACTGGGTGGCGCAGACCGATGGCACCGTGGCCCAAGGCGAGGGCGGTCTGACCGTGGGGCTTGGCCCTGCGGGTACCGCTCCCGGTGGGCTCGACGAGGTCGCGGCCGAGCCGGTCGAGACCACAACGCCGGAGGCCACGCCGCCTGTGGAGGCCTCCGAGGCCCCGCAAGAGGTTGTGCCTCCGCCCGAGGCGACGCGCCGGCCGGCGTTTGTCGCAGAGGCGCCTGCGCCGCAGACCCCGGTCGCGCCGCCAGCACCGGCCCCGGACGCCGCGCCGCAAGCCGCACCCGCCGACAGCGCGGAGCTTGCCGAGAGCGTGGATGCGCTTGTCGCACCTTCCGCGACACCGTCGGTTTTCGCGCCCGTCGCGCCCGTCGCGCCGCAGCCGGCACCGGACACCACGGCACCATCCGTGGCGGACGCCGTGATCGCGCAACCCGACAGCCCCGCCGAATCCATCTCCGACGCCGCGCCGCCAGAGACCGTTACCGCGACCGAGCCGCAGGAAGGTCTTGGTGTCTCCCGGCGTCCAGCCACGCGCCCGCAAACGGTGGAAGAGGCCGGACGACAGGCGGCCGCAGAGGCCGCCGAACGGGCCGAGGCCACGCGCGACACCGAAGAGCCCGCCCCGGAGCGCAGCGTGCCCGCCGGGCAGCGGGGCCAGAGCGCGGCATCGCAAAGCGGCACGCGCGGCAGCGGCGATGACAGCGAGGGGGGCGGCAGCCCCGGCGCGCGCGCCGATTTCGCCGCGATCGTCGCGGCACGGCTCGCGCAGGCCAAGCAATATCCGCGCAGCGCGCAGCGCGCCCGAATCGAGGGCACCGGCACGATCTGGTTTCGCATGAACGCCGCCGGGCAGGTCACAGCGTCCCGCCTGACGCGCGGCACCGGGCACGCGGTTCTGGATCAGGCGATCATCGACACCCTGCGCCGGGCCCGCCTGCCGGCCATCCCCGACAGCGTGGGCCGCGTGCAGATGGAGTTTTCGGTGCCGATGTCGTTCACCCTGCGCTGAACCGGCGACGCCGCAGGCTCTGGTTTGCAGAGCGTTGCGCGTCGCTGCGCCCGCGTTGGGCGTTTCGTGAAAACGGCGCGCGATTCTCTGCGGCCCCGGATCACCGGTGCGGAACGGGACGGGATCGCGCCAATTCCGGCTTTTCTTGGGGCGGTTTTTGACGTTA
>JAWLFT010000068.1:0-17150 GCA_041685435.1 Roseovarius sp. | reverse complement strand
GTCGCGGAGGACGCGACGGCAGAGTTGCAGGACACCGACGGCAACATGGTGGGCACCGTCACCCTGCACGAGGTGCCGTCGGGCGTGCTTCTGCATGCCCGGCTTTCCGGATTGCCTGAAGGCGCGCATGCGTTCCACGTGCATGAAACCGGGGAATGCGAGCCGCCGTTCACTTCGGCGGGTGGTCATTACGACCCCGAGGATGCGGCGCACGGGATCGAGGCCGAGGACGGGCCGCATGCTGGCGACATGCCCAATATCCATGTGCCGGCCTCGGGCGAGCTCGAACTCGAGATCCTCAATACCTTCATGGAGTTTGACGATCGTCTGTTCGATGATGACGGCACATCGATCGTGATTCATGAAGGCCCTGACGATTATGTCACCGACCCGGCCGGGGATGCGGGCGCGCGCATCGCATGTGGCGTGATTCGGAGATAGCCCCGGGGCAGATCGTGCCACCCGCGCGCCCGAGGGCGGAGGCAAAGATTGGGCGAGCGGGCGCGATGCCTCAGAGTGTCGCGGCCAGCCGCGTGCCCTGATCGATTGCGCGTTTCGCGTCCAGTTCGACGGCGACATCCGCGCCGCCGATGACATGCACGGGCACGCCATTGGCCACGAGCGCATCGGCAAGGCTGCGCTCGCTCAGTTGGCCGGCACAAAGCACGATGCTGTCCGCCTCGATCAACCCGGGATTTTCGCGCGCCTCGCCGAACGTGATGTGCAGCCCGTCCGCATCTATCCACTCGTAATTGACCCCGCTGATCATTTCGACACCCTTCATTCGGAGTGCGGCGCGATGCACCCAGCCCGTCGTCTTGCCAAGGCGTTTGCCCGGACGCTCGGCCTTGCGCTGCAAAAGCGTGACCTTGCGCGCGGGCGCCTCTGGCCGGGGGCCCTCTTCTGCCAGCCCGCCGCGTGTCTGCGCCGGGTCGCCCACACCCCATTCGCGGCGCCACAGATCAAGGTCTTCGGTCGGGCTGGTCCCCTCATGCACGAGAAACTCGGACACATCGAAACCGATACCGCCGGCCCCGACCACCGCCACGCGCCGGCCCACCCGGGCACGCTCGCGCAGCACGTCGATATAGCTGAGGACATTGGACCCGTCCTGACCCGGGATACCGGGATCGCGCGGGATCACGCCGGTTGCGATGATGACCTCGTCATACCCCTCGAGATCCTGGGCCGTCACGGTCCGCCCCAGCCGGACCTCGACGCCGGTCTCGCGGATCATGACCTCGTACCAGTCCACCAGCCCGTGAAATTCCTCCTTGCCGGGAATGACCCGCGCCATGTTGAGCTGCCCGCCGATCTTGTCGGCACGATCGTAAAGTGTGACGCGATGGCCGCGCTGCGCGGCCGTGATCGCCGCCGACAGGCCCGCGGGGCCCGCGCCGACCACGGCGATGCGCCTGATCTCGTCGGCGGGCGTGATCTCGAGTTCGGTCTCGTGGCAGGCGCGCGGATTGACGAGGCAGGAGCTGAGCTTGCCCGAGAAGGTGTGATCGAGGCAGGCCTGATTGCAGGCGATGCAGGGCGCGATGGTGTCGCTGCGTCCTTCGGCGGCCTTCCTGACGAATTCCGCATCGGCCAGAAACGGCCGCGCCATCGAGACCATGTCGGCCACACCGCGCACCAGCAGATCCTCGGCCAGTTCGGGCGTGTTGATCCGGTTGGAGGTGGTGACCGGGATGCCCACCTTGCCCATCAGCTTTTCAGTGACCCACGCAAACCCCGCGCGGGGGACGGATGTCACGATGGTGGGCACCCGCGCCTCGTGCCAGCCGATCCCGGTATTGAGGATCGAAGCGCCTGCGCGCTCGACCTCGCGGGCGAGCTGCACCACCTCGTCATGGGTGCTGCCCTCGGGGATGAGGTCGATCATCGACAGTCGGTAGATGAGGATGAAATCGTCGCCCACGGCGGCGCGCACCCGGGCCACGACCTCCAGCGGCAGGCGCATCCGATTCTCGTAGGATCCGCCCCAGCGGTCGTTGCGCTTGTTGGTGTGGGTGACGAGGAACTCGTTGAGCAGATAGCCTTCCGAGCCCATGATCTCGACCCCGTCATAGCCCGCCTCGCGGGCGCGGCAGGCCGACGTGACGATGTCGGCGATCTGCTTCTCGATGCCGGCCTCGTCCAGTTCCGCAGGCGTGAAGGGCGATATCGGCGATTTTATGGCCGAGGGCGCGACGCAGTCCTTGCCGTAAGCGTAGCGCCCGGCATGCAGGATCTGCATCGCGATCCGCCCGCCGGCATCGTGTACGCGGTCGGTAACGGTGCGGTGATTGGCGATGTCGTCGGCGGTATAAAGCCCCGCCGCCCCCGGAAACACCCCGCCCTCGGGATTTGGAGCCATGCCGCCGGTGATCATCAGCCCGACATCTGCGCGGGCGCGGGTGGCGTAGAACTCGGCCACCCGGTTCCAGTCGCTGGTTTCCTCCAGACCGGTATGCATGGAGCCCATGATCACGCGGTTCTTCAGCGTCACATGGCCCAGATCGAGTGGCTTTAGAAGATGCGGATAGGCTGACATGGTGCCTGGACCTCCCTTGGGTGCCGCAGTAATGGCGCGCAAGAGCGTGATTGTCACCCCGCGACGCGGCGTCGGATCGCGGTCGTCACCCAGCCCGGGTCTAGCGCGTGGTTTCGGTCAGGCGGCGTTTGACATAGCTCGACACCGTGTCGATCATCCCGTCCATGTAAGGTTCCTGGAAGAAATGATCGGCACCCTGCACCTCTTCATGGGTGACGGTGATGCCGTGCTGTTCGTGCAGCTTGCCGACGAGCGATTCGGTATCGGCGGGCGGGGCGACGCGATCCTGCGTGCCGTTGATGATCAGCCCCGACGCCGGGCAGGGCGCAAGAAAGCTGAAATCATACATGTTGGCGGGTGGCGACACCGAGATGAAGCCGGTGATCTCGGGCCGGCGCATCAGAAGCTGCATGCCGATCCACGCGCCGAAGGAAAAGCCCGCGACCCAGCAATGCTTGGAATTGTTGTTCATCGATTGCAGGTAATCGAGGGCGGCGGCGGCATCGCTCAATTCGCCCACGCCCTGATCGTATTCGCCCTGGCTGCGGCCCACGCCCCGGAAATTGAAGCGCAGCACCGTGAACCCCATCGAGTAGAAAGCGTAATGCAGGTTGTAGACAACCTTGTTGTTCATCGTGCCGCCGAATTGCGGATGCGGATGCAGCACGACCGCGATCGGCGCGTCCTTTTCCTTTTGCGGATGGTAGCGGCCTTCGAGACGGCCCTCTGGGCCGGGAAAGATTACCTCGGGCATGGATTCCCTTTGTGCATGGGGGCGGGCAGGCGCATCGATCTTGACGGGACTGCCCGAACACCTTAGAACATTTCTAAATTGTGGTCGGCGCCGGTCTGGCTCAACGCGAGATAAGCGCTGGGCAGGTCGAGGTCAATCTGTGTGCGCAGGCTATCTGCAGGGTATCTGCGCTGGGAGCGGGCGATGAAACTGAGCACCAAGGGCCGGTATGCGATGGTGGCGCTGGTCGATATCGCGCTGCAGCCCGAGGGCCAAGTCGTCACCCTCGGAGAGGTGTCGCGGCGGCAGGACATTTCGCTGCCCTATCTCGAGCAGCTTTTCGTCAAGCTGCGCCGCGCGGAGCTTGTGGCCTCGGTGCGCGGGCCCGGGGGCGGCTACCGTCTGGCGCGACCGGCGTCCGAGATCCGCGCGGCCGAGGTTCTGGCGGCCGTCGACGAGACGGTGGACGCGCTGCACAAGGGGGCCGGAGCCTCCGGCGGGGCGAGCGGGTCGCGTGCGCAATCCATGAGCAACCGGCTGTGGGAGGGATTGAGCGCGCAGGTCTACGTGTTCCTGCACCAGACCCGGCTGAGCGATGTGGTCAGCAATTCACTCGCGCCGTGCCCTGCGGTGCCGCATCTCTTCTCGGTGGTGGATGAGGATTGAGCCGCAGGATCAGGTGGGGCCAGCGCCCACACGCAGGATGAAGTGGGGGCCAGCCCCCACACCCCCGGGATACTTGAGGCCAGAAGAAACGGAAGACGCCAAGAGTTGGCCGGCATGAACAGGATATATCTCGATTACAACGCGACAGCCCCGCTGCGCCAGGAGGCACGGGCGGCGATGATCGCCGCGATGGATCTGGTCGGCAACCCGTCGAGCGTCCATGCCGAGGGGCGCGCCGCAAAAGGCGTGATCGAACGGGCGCGCGCGCAGGTCGCCGCGGCTTTCGGGGCCGAAGGTTCGGATGTGATCTTTACCTCCGGCGCCACGGAAAGTGCCGCGCTGGCCTGTGCCGGGCGCGATCTGCAGGGCGCCGGCGTGGAGCATGACGCGGTGCGCGCATGGGTGCACGAGACGCTGCCCGTGGACGCGTCCGGTCGCGTACAGGTGGACGATCCCGGCCGGTCGGTGCTGCAACTGGCAAATTCGGAAACCGGCGTAGTGCAGGATCTGCCCGAGGGGTTGGCGGTCAGTGACATGACGCAAGGATTCGGCAAGCTGCCGGTGGCCTTCAACTGGTCCGGTGCGCAGATGGCGCTGATTTCGGCGCACAAGCTGGGCGGCCCGAAAGGCGTGGGCGCGCTGGTCGTCCGTCGCGGCACGGAGCTTGCGGCGCAGATCCGCGGTGGCGGGCAGGAGCTGGGCCGGCGCGCGGGCACCGAGAACGTGATCGGCATCGCCGGGTTCGGCGCCGCCGCCGAGGCGGCCGCGCAGGATCTGGCGGATG
This sequence comes from Roseovarius sp., assembly GCA_041685435.1. Classification (GTDB taxonomy): domain Bacteria; phylum Pseudomonadota; class Alphaproteobacteria; order Rhodobacterales; family Rhodobacteraceae; genus Roseovarius. Next base: position 12,428 of record JAWLFT010000068.1, on the reverse strand, counting down.
GCGTGTGGGCGCGGATCGAAAAACTTAGAAACATTCTAGAAAATATCATTGCAGGGGGAGCAAAAGAGATTAATTTTGTCGGGCAAGGGATGCGTCGCCTGCCCAACACCTCCTGTTTCCTCGCGCCGGGCTGGAAGGGCGAGACGCAGGTGATGGCCATGGATCTGGCGGGCTTCGCCGTCTCTGCGGGGAGCGCCTGTTCCAGCGGCAAGGTCCGGCAGAGCCGGGTGCTGGAGGCGATGGGATATGACGCATCACAGTCGGGTACAGCGGTGCGCGTATCGCTTGGCCCGCAGGTGACGGAAGACGAGATCATGCGCTTTGCCGAAAGCTGGCTTGCGCGCAGATGCAAACATCAGGCCCGTACGGTCTGAAAGGAAGGGAGAACGCTGATGACGGCTCTGGATGAAGGTCAGGTCAAGGAAGGTGTCGATACCGACACGGTCGATGCGGTGCGCCAGATGGGCGGTGCCTACAAGCACGGCTGGGAAACCGACATCGAGATGGACTATGCGCCGAAAGGGCTCAACGAGGATATCGTGCGTCTGATCTCGGCCAAGAACAACGAGCCGGAATGGCTGACCGAATGGCGGCTGGCCGCTTACCGGCGCTGGACCCGGATGACCGAGCCCGACTGGGCGATGGTGAATTACCCGCCCATCGACTACCAGGAGCAGTATTACTACGCCAAGCCTAAATCGATGGCGGTAAAGCCCAAGTCGCTGGACGATGTCGATCCCAAGCTTCTGGAAACCTACGCCAAGCTGGGCATTCCGCTGCAGGAACAAAAGATTCTGGCCGGCGTCGAGGGTGCGGATGCGGCCCCCGCCGAAGCCGGCGACAAGCGCAAGGTCGCGGTCGACGCGGTGTTTGACAGCGTCAGTGTCGGCACGACCTTCAAGGACGAGTTGGCCAAGGCCGGCGTGATCTTCTGTTCGATCTCCGAAGCGGTGCAGGAGCATCCCGAGCTGGTGAAGAAATACCTCGGATCGGTCATTCCCAATGCCGACAACATCTTCGCCACGCTCAACGCGGCGGTGTTTACCGACGGGTCGTTCGTCTACATCCCGCCCGGTGTCCGTTGCCCGATGGAGCTGAGCACCTATTTCCGGATCAATGCCGAGAATACCGGCCAGTTCGAGCGGACGCTGATCATCGCCGACAAGGGCAGCCATGTCAGCTATCTCGAAGGTTGCACCGCGCCGCAGCGCGACACGCACCAGTTGCACGCGGCCTGTGTCGAGCTGATCGCGCTCGACGATGCCGAGATCAAGTACTCGACTGTCCAGAACTGGTATCCCGGAGACGAGAACGGCGTGGGTGGTATCTACAACTTTGTCACCAAGCGCGCAGATTGCCGCGGCGACCGGTCCAAGGTGATGTGGACGCAGGTCGAAACCGGTTCTGCGGTGACGTGGAAGTACCCGTCCTGCATCCTGCGCGGCGATGACAGCCAGGGCGAATTCTATTCGATCGCCATCGCCAACAACTACCAGCAGGCCGATACCGGCACCAAGATGACCCATCTGGGCAAGAATACGCGCTCGCGGATCGTCTCGAAGGGGATCAGCGCGGGGCATGCCCAGAACACCTATCGCGGGCTGGTGTCGATACACCCCAAGGCCAAGAACAGCCGAAACTTCACGCAATGCGACAGCTTGCTGATCGGCGGTACCTGTGGCGCGCATACGGTGCCGTATATCGAGGTCAAGAACAATTCCTCGAAGGCCGAGCACGAGGCGACCACCTCCAAGGTCGATGACGACCAGATGTTCTACTGCCGCTCGCGCGGCATGGACGAAGAAGAGGCCGTCGCGCTGGTGGTCAACGGGTTCTGCAAGGACGTGTTGCAGGCTCTGCCGATGGAGTTCGCGATGGAAGCCCAGCAATTGGTGGCGATCTCGCTCGAAGGATCGGTCGGCTGATGACCGGGCAGGGGGTTGCACAGGGCTCGCCCCTGCTGGCGATAGCGTGGCTCACGCGGTATCCCCCGCGCCTCTGGCGCGAGGGACGCAAGCTGGGGCTTCTTGTCCTCGCTCACTTCGTGGTTTTCACGCTGGCCATCGGCCATGACGAGATCGTGGCGGAATGCGTGACCGCAGGGATCATTGAGCCGGGACGGGCCGAGACCGCCGAATTGACCATGGCGCTGGTGCTGTTTCTCGCCTGGACCGTCTTGACCATCGCCATTGTGCGCATGGTGGATGCGGCACGGTCGGATCGTGGTGCGGCGTGAGAGTAGCGCGGCCCGATCTGTCGGGTGTCAATGCGGGATGAGATGAAGGAAACGTCCCTGATATCACGCCCGCAGCTGACCCTGCCATCGGCCGAGGCGGCGCATCTGGCCCAAGCATATGCCGCGGCGGATGTGATCCTTGAATACGGGTCGGGCGGATCGACCGTGCTGGCGGCCGAAATGCCGGGCAAGCGGGTCTTTTCGGTTGAAAGCGACCCGGACTGGGCGCTGATGATGCAGGACTGGTTTGTCGGGAACACACCAGCGGCCGGCACGCAGGTCGACGTGATCTGGTCCGATATCGGGCCGACGAAGGATTGGGGCTATCCTCGCGACAAGCGGAAGGCGCAGCGGTACGCGCGCTATCCGCTGGCGGTGTGGGACAGGCCGGATTTCGTGCAGCCGGACGTGGTTCTGGTGGATGGGCGGTTTCGCAAGGGGTGTGCGATGGCTACGGCGCTGCGCACGACGCGTCCGGTCACGCTGCTCTTTGATGATTACGTGCCGCGCAAGCACTATCACGGGGTCGAGGATTTTCTCGGGGCTCCGCGCAAGACGATCGGGCGGATGGTCGAATTCAGGGTCGAACCGATGACCCTGCGGCCGGACACCCTGTTGACGATCATAGAGATGATGACGCGGCCCTGACGCCGCAAGACCAAAATGAAAGGGAAGAAAATGCTGGAAATCAAGAACCTGCACGTCGATCTCGAGGAAGAGGACAAGACGATCCTCAGGGGTGTGGACCTCACCGTCGAGGCGGGCAAGGTGCACGCCATCATGGGGCCCAACGGATCTGGCAAATCGACGCTGAGCTATGTTCTGTCGGGTCGTGACGGCTACAAAGTAACCCAAGGCACCGCCACGCTCGGAGATGTGGACCTGCTGGAGCTGGAGCCCGAAGAGCGCGCGGCGGCGGGGCTGTTTCTTGCGTTTCAATACCCCGTGGAGATCCCGGGCGTGGGCAACATGACCTTCATGCGCACAGCGGTGAACGCACAGCGCAAGGCGCGCGGCGAAGAGGAAATGAGCGCCACGGATTTCCTCAAGGCGGTACGCGAGAAGGCCAAGACGCTGAACATCGATGCCGACATGCTGAAACGCCCGGTCAATGTGGGGTTCTCCGGCGGTGAGAAGAAGCGCAACGAGATCCTGCAGATGGCGATGCTGGCGCCGAAGATGTGCATTCTCGACGAGACCGATTCGGGGCTGGATGTGGACGCGATGAAACTGGTCGCCAAGGGCGTGAACGCGCTGCGCGAAGAGGGGCGCGGCTTTCTGGTGATCACGCACTACCAGCGGCTTCTCGATCATATCGTGCCGGATGTCGTGCACATCATGTCGGACGGGAAGATCATCAAGTCGGGCGGTCCCGAACTGGCGCAACAGGTCGAGCGCGACGGCTATGAAGACCTGAAGTCGGAGGTGGCGTGATGGCGGCCCCGCAAGCCAAGCAGACTGCGACCGAGGCACGTCTTGACGGTGTGAGGCTGCCCGAAGGCGCCGTTTGGATCACAGCGGCGCGCGAGCGGGCGCTGACCAGCGTGCGCGCCATGGGATTGCCGGGACGCCGGGATGAATACTGGAAATTCACCCGCCCCGAGAGCCTGACAGCCCCCGAGGTGCCACAGGCCGCCATCCATGACGCGTCGGGCGAGCCCGAGCTTTTCGGCGAGATGGACCGCGTGAGGCTGGTTTTCGTCGATGGTGTCTTCAATGCCGCAGCGAGCGATGAGGCCGCTCTTGAGGCCGTACAGATCGAGCGGCTGTCCGAGGCCGGCGCGCGTGACATCCACTGGGCCAAGGATGTCTACGGCATCCTTGAGGCGCGCGGGCAGACACCCGTGCCGCGCCCGCTGGCAGCCCTGAACAGCGCGCTGGCAGCCGATGGTCTGCTGATCCACGTCACCGGCACCGCCGGCAAACCCATTCATCTGGTCAATGTGCAAGCGTCGGAAACCTCTGATGCGATGCTGCACCACGTGGTCAAGCTTGATTCGGGCGCTTCGCTGACCGTGCTGGAAAATGGCCCCGCCGGTGCGCGCTACAACACCGTGATGGAGGTCGACGTGGCCGATGGCGCGAGCTTCCACCATGTCCGCACGCAAGGCCGCGATCACGAGCGTCGCGCGGCCACGCATGTCTTTGCGCGGCTCGGTGCCGAAAGCGTGTTCAAGTCCTTCACCCTGACCGCCAATGGCGTGCTGACTCGCAACGAATGCGTGATCGAGTTCGCTGGCGACGACGCCACGGCGCATGTCGCCGGCGCGGCGCTTGGGGATGGCGATTTCCATCAGGATGACACGGTGTTCGTCACACATGACGCACAACGCTGCGAAAGCCGTCAGGTTTTCAAGAAGGTGCTGCACAACGGCGCGACGGGCGTGTTTCAGGGCAAGATCCTCGTGAAAGCCGACGCGCAGAAAACCGACGGCTATCAGATCAGCCAGTCGCTGCTGCTCGACGAGGACAGTCAGTTCCTCGCCAAGCCGGAGCTCGAGATCTATGCCGATGATGTCGTCTGTTCGCACGGATCCACCTCGGGGGCGATCGACGAGGACGCGCTTTACTATCTGCGGGCGCGCGGCATCCCCAAACCCATCGCCACGAACCTGCTGACGCTGTCGTTTCTTGCCCAGGCGGTGGAAGAGATCGAGGATGAAGGTCTGCGCGACGAAATCACCAGCCGTCTTGAAAGCTGGCTGGAGCACGGGCGCGGCTGATGCCGGTGACGGCGGATATCGTCGCCACCTATCGCGGGCCGCGCCGGGTGGTGCGGCGGCTGCTGGACATGGGGGTGCGCGAGGATCGCGCGCTCATGATGCTGATTGTCGCGTGCGTCGTCGTGTTCGTGGGCCAGTGGCCGCGTCTTGCCCGCGAGGCGTATCTGACCGATCAGGCGCTCAATCCGCTTCTGGGCGGGGCCTTGCTGGCATGGGTGTTCATCGCGCCCCTGCTGTTCTACGCGCTTGCGCTGGTCAGTCATGGTGTCGCACGTCTGGTGAGAGGTCACGGGACGGCCTACGGTGCACGTCTGGCGCTTTTCTGGGCGTTTCTTGCGGCCAGTCCGCTGATCCTGCTGCACGGTCTGGTGGCGGGATTTGTCGGGCCGGGTGTCGGCCTGCAACTGGTTGGCGTGATCTGGTGTGGTGTTTTTGGCTGGTTCTGGCTATCCGGCCTCTACGAGGCGGAATGGAGCCGGAAATGACACGTGAAGACGTTATCGACCTGCTGCGGCAGACCCTGTTTAAGCCGGCGGACGCGGCGCGGCGACTGATGGACATGCGCTTGCCAACCGAATGGCTGTGGATGGCTCTGGCACTGATGGCGATCCTGAACGCCATCGTCTACACAGCGTCGCTGCAGCTCAGCCCCGAGCCCGATGCGTCAGCGGGGCTGATGCCGGCAGCTTTTCAGGCACCGATCCTTTTTGCGGCCTTGCTCTTGGGGGCCTTGGCGCTGACGGTGATCGCGCTCTATTATGTGGGGCAGGGGCTGGGTGGCGAAGCGGCCATGCCGGATATCCTCGTGCTGATGACGTGGTTGCAGGTGTTGCGTCTGCTTGTGCAGGGCGCGGTGCTGGTGCTGGCACTCGGGGTGCCGGCCCTGGCTGCGCTGGTCGTGCTTGGCGCGGCGATCTGGGGGGTCTACATCCTGATCAGTTTCATCGATGCGGCGCATCGGTTCGACAACAGGTTCAAGGCGGCGGGCGTGATCGTGTTGTCGTTCGTGGCGATGGCGATCGGGCTGAGCACGCTGCTCAGCCTCATCGGGATCATTACAATGAGAGGGGGCTGAGATGCTCGATGTCGAAAAGATACGCGCCGATTTCCCGATTCTCGCGCGCGAAGTGAACGGCAAGCCCCTCGTTTATCTCGATAACGGGGCGTCGGCACAGAAACCGCAAGTGGTGATCGACGCGGTCACGCAGGCCTATTCGCAGGAATACGCCAACGTCCATCGCGGTCTGCACTACCTCAGCAATCTGGCGACCGAGAAATACGAGGCGGTGCGCGGCACCGTCGCACGGTTCCTCGGGGTCGCGGATGAGACGCAGATCATTTTCAATTCCGGCACCACCGAGGGGATCAACATGGTCGCCTATGGATGGGCCATGCCGCGGATGGAGGCCGGGGACGAGATCCTGCTGTCGGTGATGGAGCACCACGCCAATATCGTGCCGTGGCATTTCCTGCGTGAACGGCAGGGGGCCGTCTTGAAATGGGTCGACGTGGATTCGCGCGGATATCTCGACCCGCAAAGGATCATCGACGCGATAACGCCCCGCACCAAGCTGATCGCGATCACCCATCTGTCCAACGTTCTGGGCACCAAGGTGGACGTCAAGGCGATTTGCGACGCGGCCCGCGCGCGCGGCGTGCCGGTGCTGGTCGATGGCAGTCAGGCCGCGGTGCATCTGCCCGTGAATATCGACGAGATCGGCTGCGATTTCTACGCCGTGACCGGGCACAAGCTCTACGGGCCCTCGGCATCCGGTGCGATCTTCGTGCACCGCGACAGGCTGGCCGAGATGCGGCCCTTCATGGGCGGCGGCGACATGATCCGCGAAGTCAGCAAGGATCAGGTGATCTACAACGATCCCCCGATGAAATTCGAGGCCGGAACCCCCGGCATCGTGCAGATGATCGGGCTTGGCGTGGCGCTTGACTACATGATGGGCGTGGGCATGTCCGAGATCGCGGCGCATGAGGACGATCTCAGCCAGTACACCCAGGATCGTCTCGCCGGGCTGAACTGGCTGACGGTGCAGGGCACCGTGCCCGACAAGGCGGCGATCTTCTCGTTCACCATGGACGGGTCGGCGCATGCGCATGACATCTCGACCATTCTCGACAAGAAGGGCGTGGCGGTGCGCGCCGGTCAGCATTGCTGCGGTCCGCTCATGGAACATATGGGCACCGAGGCCACATGTCGCGCGTCGTTCGGCATGTACAATACCCGCGCCGAGGTCGATGCGCTGATCGACGCGCTGGATCTTGCGCATGATCTTTTCGACTGACGACCGAAAAACCGGGCATCGCGGGGGCAGGGCGGTGTCGTTTTCCCGATAGCGGTTTGCTTATCTGCGACATCTTTGCAAGATGGAGGTCTTCGAAACAATTCAGGAGACCACCATGCCGCTTTTGACGGAAGCCGACGAGATTTCGCAGATCGCCTTTGGGTTCATGGGATCGAAAGCGCTCTTTGCCGCGCTCGAGCTCGAAATCTTCACCCATTTGGCAGGCGGCGCGAAAACCGCCAGGGAACTGGCCATCGCGGCCAATCTGCACGAGGATCGCGCCACGACGCTGCTGACGGCGCTCGCGGGCATGGGCCTTGTCTCGGTAAAGGACACAACCTTTGCCAACGCGCCGGCCGCGCAGGCGTTTCTGGTGAGCGGCGCGAAATACGACTTTTCCGATTATCTCAGATTGCAGGTCGGGCGGCAGATGTATCCGCTGATGGAACAGCTCGAAGGCGCGCTGACCGGCGACATGGATGCGGCCGCGACGGGCTCTTATGCCGACTGGTTCTCGGATCCGGACGAGGCGCGGCTTTATTCCGAAAGCCAGCATTCCGGATCGCTCGGACCCGCAAGGCAACTGGCCAAATCGCTGGACCTCACGGGCAAGCGCACATTGCTGGACGTCGGCGGGGGCACGGCAGCCTTCGACATCACGCTCTGCCGCGCCAATCCCGATCTGACCGCCACGGTGATCGAATTTCCAAATGTCGCGGCCTTGGGACGCAAATATGTGGAGACGGCGGGCCTGTCGGATCGCATCACCTATCGCGATGGCAACGCGCTCGAGGCTGCGTGGCCCGGGGGACAGGATGTGGTGCTGATGTCCTACCTCTTTTCCGGCATCCCGGGCGACACGCATGACCGGCTGATCGCGCAGGCCTTCGACATCCTGAACCCCGGCGGGTTGGTGCTGATCCACGATTTCATCGTCGAGGAGGATCGCACCGGCCCGATGCTCGCCGCGCTCTGGCAGTTGCAGCACACCGCCTTCACCCCCGAGGCGCGGTCGCTCGACGCGGGCGGGCTGCAGACGTCGCTGTCGGTCGCGGGATTTGTCGATGTCAGGATCGCACCGATGATCCCGGAAATGACCATGCTGGCGCAGGGCCGAAAACCGTGACGCTGTCGGCGTGTCACCCATTGCAGCGCGCCTGCTAACCGGCTATAGGCAGTTCAGGTGCCTGAAGATACGCTGGATTAAGCGCTGCCCTTCGAAGGTCTCTGTCCGCGATTGCAGGTGATTGGAAGGTAAGATAGAGAAATTGGTGCGTGAGGCGGGGTCGCACAGGAACCGCACACTAACCGCACTGAAATAACGGTCCCTTAGCTCAGCTGGATAGAGCGCTACCCTCCGAAGGTAGAGGTCACACGTTCGAATCGTGTAGGGATCACCACCTTTCCCCTACTGAATCGCGAAGCTCGATGTCGGCCTCAGCGGACGAGTCATGAAGCTCTCGCCTGCGGGTCCCGTTCCGACATGGCGGCCGGGGGCGGATCCCGGCCATGACCGTAGATCGATCGCGACCTCTCGCACCCCGCGCGGCGCTTCTCGCGCGCCGGGATTTCGCGCCGCGCCGTGTCTCCGCCGGCTTTGCAGATATCCTCCGCGCGAAGCTTGCACGAGGCCGTCCGCCCGTCTTCCAACATTTCGGCATGCCTGACCTGCGCGAACTCGGCATAACTGGCCCGGCACCCGCGCGGTTGGTCGAGGGTGGACCGCCCACCGAGGCCTCCATCTTCGTGTGCAAGAATGCAGATCACCCGCTTTCATATCGCCAGAGCCAGATCCTGCCGCGGTGGGGGATCGAGATACATCGCTTCACGCTGGCCGATTGGGTGGGTGTGGCCTCGCTCCATCCCGGACCCGTCGTTGATCGGCTGTCCGAACATCTGCAAGCCTCGACCTGTTCATGGATGAAACAACGTCATCTGTGCCCGATCCCGGCCACGAACCATTCGAAAAGCCGGATCGACGATCCTGCTCCCATGGAACGTCCCGCCGTGAAGCTGAAAACAAAACGGTCCTGAAACACCGCTTTAAACGATCAGGAGGCGTCGGATATCGGCCTGACCTGCCTTGGTCCTGCGCGCCAAGCGGCCGTTGCCTCCAGAGGAATGCTGTCGGGGCACCGGGCCAGCCAAGCCGCAAAGGCGCGCCCGGTCTTGACCTGCGCCATGTCCGGCCCGAACGCCTCGACCGCCACAGCCGTCAGCGGTCCGATGCCCGGTGTGGTGCGATCAGTTTCACCTCGTGGCCAAGCCTTTCCATCTCGCGCGCCCAGTCGTGTGGCCACCACAGGCGTCAAAGGTGACGAGGCATGGGCCCGGCCGGGCCATGAACATGGGCAACGGGCAACTGCTTTTGCGTCAGCTTTTTACGAAACTGGACCGCCGCCCCCGGCCCGCAGGGCACCGTGGACCTTGAAAACAATCTTTGCCGGATCGACCCCGATCATCAAATCCTTCACCTCGCCGTCCTCCTCGTTGCGTGGGGTTCAACACCACGACATTGGCCCATTGCGATGCCATCGGGGAGGGCGGCAACTACTCCATCTCGGAACATTGGTCTGGCCCTATCGCCTCAGCCGGGCGTGTCCTCGTTTGAATCGCACAGGGTCCGGGCGTCGTCCATCAGCCGCACTACGTCATCGTCTGACGTCTGACTGAAATCGGCATAATGCGCACCGATCCCGCCGAGCAGGCGCGGCTGATAAAGACAAATGACTTCGTCCACCTCGCCTCGCATCCGGGCGAGCGTGTCGGGCGCCGCGACCGGCACCGCCAGAACCAGCTTTGCAGGTTTGCGCCGGCGCACGGCGCGGAGCGAGGCGCGCATGGTCGCGCCCGTCGCGATCCCGTCATCAACGACGATGGCCGTCCGCCCCTCGACCGGAACAGGCGTGCGGCCGCGCAGATAGATATGTCTCCGGCGCCTGATCTCATCCAGCTGGGTTTGCGCCAGCCGCTCGATTTCGGAATGGCCGAGGCCGACACGCGCCATGATCTCCTCGTTGTGGACGATCTTCGGATCGTCACCGTTGACGACCGCCGCCGCCGCCAGTTCCGGCTGGCCCGGAACGCCGATCTTGCGCACCATGACAAGGTCCATCGGGGCACGGAGTGTGCGCACAACCTCGATCCCCACCGGGACGCCACCGCGCGGCAGCGCCAGCACCACCGGATCTTCATAATCCCTCCCGGCGATTTCCCGCGCCAGCGCTTGTCCGGCCGCCTTGCGATCGGCAAATTCCCTCATTTCCCAGCCTCCGCGTTTGAAAGATGCGTCTCGAACCAGTCGCCGGTCAGTTCGACGACCTGGTCCAGCGCCCCCGGCTCCTCGAAGAGATGTGTGGCGGCCGGGACGATCTTAAGACTTTTGGGACAGCTCAGATGCGCCGCCGCCGCCCGGTTGAGTTCGAGTACCTGATGATCCGCCCCGCCCACGATCAGCAGGACGGGCGCCTTGACCCGCGACAACTCCGCGTCGGCAAGATCCGGCCGCCCCCCGCGCGAGACGACGGCGCTCACCTCTTCCGGCTGTTCGGCGGCGGCGACAAGAGCGGCCGCGGCGCCGGTGCTCGACCCGAAAAGGCCGAGCGGCAGGGCGGAGATGTCCGCCCTGCCGCGAATCCAGCCAATGGCATCGAGCGTCCGGCGGCTCAACAGCTTGATATCGAAGACGTTCGCGCGGTCATTGGCTTCTGTCTCGGTCAGCAGATCAAAGAGCAGGGTCGCGAAGCCACGCTTCGCAAGTTCTTCTGCGACATGGTTGTTGCGGGTGCTCAGGTGGCTGCTGCCTGCACCGTGCACGAACACCACAAGGCCCGTTGCCGCGGCAGGCACCCGCAGGAAACCCTCCAACCGCTTTTCCGAAACGGACACGATCTGTTTTTCGGTCTCACTGGCCATCAGATCTCCCGAGATCCCGATTTCCGGTCGAACTCTTGAGATTTTCGGCTTTATTCCCGCGCCGCGCCTTAACACCGATCAACGCCCAGCATGGTGCCAGCCGGACGCGGACTGACTCGAGTTGACGCATCACGCCGCGCGGGATGTCCCTTGACAGGGGACAGGGCGTCCTTCGTGCCAAAAGGGCAGAATGTAGCCGGTTACAGAGTGCCTCGCAGCAGAACGTCCCAAGGGTGGGCGAATACCCCGGACTCGGTGGGCGTGTGAAATCGGGATCGGTGGGCGCATGACCCCGTAATATGCAATCGGTGCGAGGGGCGGGTCGGCCTATCTTGCAGACCCCGCGCCGGGCGGCGTCAACCGCGATCAATCCCGGGCGGCGCTGCGAGGCTTGTGGCCGCAGCGGCGCGCCGCACCGCTCAGCCGTCCGCGTCACGCTGGCAGGCCGGGCAAAACCAGGCAGTTCGCCCGCTGGTCTTCTCGTGAGCCAGATCGGCGCCGCAGCGCGGACAGTGGCCGTCCTGGCCGCGGTGCGGAGTGAGCCAGTCGTCTGGCAGCCCCTTTCCTTCGGACAGCCGGTGGCTTGCCGTCTCGAGCACTTCGCGCATTACCCGATGGAGCTGCCGGAGTTGACCGTCAGATAGGGCATTGCCCTTGGCGTCGGGGCGAAGGCTGGCCTGGAGCAGGATCTCGTCTGAATAGACATTTCCGATGCCGGCCAGCTTCGACTGATCCATCAGGGCCGGTTTCACGTGACCCCGTGTGGCGCCGATGATTTTTTGCAACCTGTCTTTCGAGACCGACAACGCATCCGGGCCGATCTCGTTGTCACGAAGATAGGCGCTCATGGACCCGGCCAGTTCAAGCCAGCCCAACTTGCGCTGGTCGCCGAAAACGAGCCTGCCTCCATTGTGGAACTCGAAGACCAGCCTGGCATGTGCGGGGAGATCGTCATCGGCCCTGGTGATGATGAGGCGCCCGGTCATTCCGAAGTGGAACACGAGGAAGGGGCCGTCGCCGATCCTCGCAAAAAGCATCTTTCCGTGCCGGAGGACTTCGGAAAAGTGGTTACCAACGGCCTCTTCCGAAAGTTTTTGCGCGGTGGCGTCCTGCAGCGCTTTTGCCTCTCTGACAACGACTTCTTCGATTGTGCGCGCCAGCGCATGCTTTTCGAACATGGCGCGCAGGGCTTCGACATCGGGGAGTTCTGGCATCGCATCAGCCTTTCACGAACTTCGTGCCCCTGGATGCAGCCAT
>JAWLFT010000067.1:0-17247 GCA_041685435.1 Roseovarius sp. | reverse complement strand
GCAGATCGACGACGCCACCCTGCGCGCCGAGGCGATCGAATGGCAGGCCACGCGCGGCGCGCGCTCGGGTCGGGTGGCGTGGCAGTATTTCACCGATCTGGCCGGACGGCGTGGCGTGCGGGTCTGACCCGTGCGCGGCGGGCGGGACACTTGCCGATTACCCCTTCATTGGGCGCTTGTGCCACGGCCAGTGGCGGGGCATGCTGCATGGTGAATATTGAAATGCAGAGGGTCGCGCCCCACCTGTAAGACAAGTGAAACGGAGAAGGCCGTGGTTGCCGCGATGACGGGGCCGGTGCCTTCTTGCCAAAAAGGACAACGAGCATGCAAGACCAACTCAATGCTTCTTACCCGGTGCTGCCGCTGCGAGATATCGTGGTGTTCCCGCACATGATCGTGCCGCTTTTCGTGGGGCGCGAAAAATCGGTGCGGGCGCTGGAAGAGGTCATGCAGGATGACAAGCAGATTCTTCTGTCGAGCCAGATCGACCCGGCCGAGGACGACCCGGCGCAGGACGATATCTACCGCGTCGGCGTGCTGGCCAATGTGCTTCAACTGCTGAAACTGCCCGACGGCACCGTCAAGGTGCTGGTCGAGGGTGTGTCGCGGGTGCGCATCACCGACTATCTGGAAAATGACGAGTATTTCTTGGCGCGGGCCGAATACATCTCCGAGACGCCGGGCGATGCGACCACCATCGAGGCGCTGCTGCGCACCGTAAGCGACGAGTTCGCGCGCTATGCCAAGGTCAAGAAGAACATCCCCGACGAGGCGCTGACGGCGGTCGCGGATTCCGACGACGCCGCCAAGCTGGCCGATCTCGTGGCCGGGCACCTCGGTATCGAGGTGGACCGCAAGCAGGACCTGCTGGAGACCCTGAGCGTCAGCGAGCGTCTGGAAAAGGTCTACGGCCTGATGCAGGGCGAGATGAGCGTCATGCAGGTCGAGAAGAAGATCAAGACCCGCGTGAAAAGCCAGATGGAGCGCACGCAGCGCGAATACTATCTGAATGAGCAGATGAAGGCCATTCAGAAGGAGCTTGGCGATGGCGAGGACGGCGAAGGCGAAGTGGCCGAGCTGGAGCAGCGCATCGAAGACACCAAGCTGAGCAAGGAGGCCCGCGACAAGGCCGAGGCGGAGCTGAAGAAGCTCAAGAACATGAGCCCGATGAGCGCCGAGGCAACGGTCATCCGCAACTATCTCGACTGGATCCTCAGCATTCCGTGGGGCAACAAAAGCCGGGTGAAGAAGGATCTGGGCAAGGCGCAGAAGGTGCTGGATGACGATCACTACGGTCTGGAGAAGGTCAAGGAGCGGATCGTCGAGTATCTTGCGGTGCAGCAGCGCTCGAAAAAGCTGAAAGGTCCGATCATGTGCCTTGTCGGCCCGCCGGGTGTCGGCAAGACGAGCCTTGGCAAATCCGTGGCGCGGGCCACGGGGCGCGAGTTCATCCGCATCAGCCTTGGGGGCGTGCGTGACGAGTCCGAGATCCGCGGGCACCGTCGCACGTATATCGGCTCCATGCCCGGCAAGATCATCCAGTCGCTGAAGAAGGCCAAGACGACGAACCCGCTGATCCTTCTCGACGAGATCGACAAGATGGGGCAGGATTTCCGGGGTGATCCGGCCAGCGCCATGCTGGAGGTTCTCGACCCGGAACAGAACGGTACCTTCGTCGATCACTATCTCGAGGTGGAATACGACCTCAGCAACGTGATGTTCATCACCACGGCCAACAGCTACAACATGCCCGGCCCGCTTCTGGACCGGATGGAGATCATTCCGCTGGCCGGCTATACCGAGGATGAAAAGCTGGAGATCGCCAAGCAGCACCTGCTCGACAAGCAGATCAAGAACAGCGGTCTGAAGAAAGGCGAGTTCGAGCTGACCGATGCGGCGCTGACCGACATCATCCGCTACTACACCCGCGAGGCCGGGGTGCGGAACCTCGAGCGCGAGATCGCCAAGATCGCCCGCAAGGCGGTGACGCGGATCATCAAGCGCGAGGACGAGGTGATCAGGGTCACGCCCGAGAACCTGCCCGATTTCCTCGGGGTGCGGAAATACAAGTTCGGTCTGGCCGAGGACAGCGATCAGGTCGGTGTCGTCACCGGGCTGGCCTATACCTCGGTGGGTGGCGAGCTTCTGAACATCGAGGCGCTGCGCCTGCCGGGCAAGGGCCGGATGAAGACCACCGGTACGCTTGGCGACGTGATGAAGGAATCGATCGACGCCGCCTCATCCTATGTGCGGTCCATCGCGCCCAAGATCGGGGTGAAACCGCCGCGTTTCGAGAAATGGGACATCCACGTGCACGTGCCCGAAGGCGCCACGCCCAAGGACGGGCCGTCGGCGGGGCTTGCGATGGTGACCTCGATCGTGTCGGTGCTGACCGGCATCCCGGTGCGCAAGGATATCGCGATGACCGGCGAGGTGACGCTGCGCGGCAACGCGCTGCCCATCGGGGGGCTCAAGGAAAAGCTGCTCGCGGCGCTGCGGGGCGGTATCAAGACGGTGCTGATCCCGCGCGACAACGAGAAGGATCTGATCGAGATCCCCGATAACGTGAAAGAGGGGCTGGAGATCATCCCCGTCGATCACGTGCGCGACGTGCTGAAGATCGCGCTTGTGCGCGAGCCCGTGCCCGTCGATTGGGATGAAGAGGCCGAAGAGGCCGCCGCCGCCGAGGCGACGCTGAAACAGTCCGAAGACGGACGGGGTGCGGTCGCGCACTGACACGCCCTCGGCTTGGGAAAACAGGAACGGCGCGGGGATATCCCGCGCCGTTTTTTTTGGAGGCGTCGCACGGGGTCTGCGGCGCGCGACTTCTTGAAAAAGTCTTGCCCCCGGGTGTCACCGGACCGCTTCGATCGGTCCTGACGCGCGGCCGTGGATGAACTGGTCGAGATAGGGATCGCCCGAGGCGTCCATGTCGGCCACCGGGCCGGTCCACTTGATCTGCCCGTCATGCAGCATCGCCACATGGTCGGCGATGGCGCGGACGCTCGTCATGTCATGGGTGATGGTGATGGCCGTGACGCCCAGCTCGACCACGATCTCGCGGATCAGCGCGTTGATGACGCCCGACATGATCGGGTCGAGGCCGGTGGTCGGCTCGTCGAAGAAGATGATCTCGGGGTCGGCCGCGATGGCGCGGGCGAGGCCGACGCGCTTTTGCATGCCGCCCGACAGCTCGGCGGGAAACTTGTCGGCGACCTCGGGCTGCAGGCCGACGCGGCGCAGTTTCTCGACGGCAATCTCGCGCGCCTCGAGCTTGGGCCGCTTGAGCGCGCCGCGCAGCAGGCGAAACGCCACGTTCTGCCAGACGGGCAGCGAGTCAAACAGCGCACCGCCCTGAAATAGCATCCCGAACCGCGCAAGAAACGCCTCGCGGTCGCCCCTCCTCATGTCCGTGCCATCGATCAGGATCGACCCCGCATCGGGCCGCAACAGCCCGAGGATGCATTTGAGGATCACCGATTTGCCGGTGCCCGAGCCGCCGATGATCACCATCGACGACCCTGTGTCGACCGTCAGGTCCACGCCCCGCAGGACGGGCAGATCGCCAAAGGCCTTGTGGACGTCGCAAAGCTTGATCATGCGGAAAAGAACACTTCTGTAAGGATGTAGTTCGAGGCGAGGATCAGCACCGAAGAGGCGACGACGGCCGTCTTGGTGGCGCGGCCCACGCCCTGCGCACCGCCGCTGGAATTCATGCCCTGATAGCAGCCCATCAGCGCCACGATGAAGCCGAACACCGCCCCCTTGATCAGGCCCGACAGGATGTCCCAGACCTCCAGAAAATCGATAGTGTTGTGCAGATAGGTCGCTGCGCCGAAATCGAGCCGGCCGACGCCGACCAGAAACCCGCCCATGATGCCGATCACGTCGCCCACACCCACCAGCACCGGCACGGCCAGCGTCGCGGCCAGCACGCGCGGCAGGGTCAGGTATTTCATCGGGTTGGTCGACAGCGTGACCAGCGCGTCGATCTGCTCTGTCACTTTCATCGTGCCGATCTCGGCGGCGATCGACGAGGCCACGCGGGCGGCCACCATGAGGCCCCCGAGGACCGGCCCGAGCTCGCGCGTGAGGCCGATGGCGACAATCGAGGGCACCACGGTTTCGGCGTTGAAGCGCGCGCCGCCGGCATAGATCTGCAAGGCCAGCGCGCCGCCGGTGAACAGCGCCGTCAGGCCCACCACCGGCAGCGACAGCCAGCCGATCTGGATCAGCGCATGGCCGAACTCGCGCCAGTAGAAGGGCGGGCGGGCCAGATGGCTGACCGCGTCGGCGGTGAAGATGGTGATCCGCCCGACCTCCGCCAGCCCGGCCAGAACCGCGCGCCCGATATAGGCGAGAAACCCCAGGGCATAGCTCATCCGCCGACATACCGCCGCGTGTAGCGCGCGCCGAGCGCGGTCAGGATCTCGTATCCGATGGTGCCGGCATTGTCGGCCAGCACGTCGATCCCCTGATGGGGGCCGAGGATCTGCAGATGGTCGGGATCCTGCCCCAGATCGGTGATGTCCACCCCGATCAGATCCATCGAGATGCGGCCCGCGATCGGGCAGGCCGTGCTCCCGGCCCAGAGATGCGTGTGCGGCCCCATGATGCGGAAGATGCCATCGCCGTAGCCCGCCGCGATGGTGGCGATGCGGGTGGGCCGCGTCGCGATGAAGGTGTTGGCGTAGCCGACGGTCTCGCCCGTTTCCAGATCCCGGCACTGGATCACGGGGATGTCGAGCGTCACGACGCCGTGCGCCTCCTCGAAGGGCCGCCCGCCGTACAGCCCGATCCCGGGCCGCGCGAGATCGAAGTCATATTCCGGCCCCATCAGGATCGCACCGGTATTGGCGAGGCTGAGCGGCACGGCGACGTCATCTGTCATCTCGCGGAAGGCGGCGAGTTGAGTTTCGTTCATCGGATGCTCGGGCGTGTCGGCGCAGGCCAGATGCGACATGATCAGCGCAGGGCTCTGCGCCAGCACGATGTCGCGCGCGCCCTGCCATTCGGCGGGCTCCATCCCCAGACGGTTCATGCCGGTGTCGAGCTGGATGCCCGACGGGTGGCCCGGCAGCGCCTCGGCATGGCGGATCATCTGGTCCATGGAATTGATCATCGGGACAAGATCGCAGGCGCCGATCATCTCGGCATCGCCGGCCATGTGACCGGAAAACACGTGGATCGCCGGACCGGGACCGAGGATGCGGCGCAGGGCTGCGCCTTCCTCGGCGATGGCCACGAAGAACTGGCGCGCGCCGGCGCGGGCGAGGGCGGGCGCGACGTGATCGAGGCCCAGACCGTAGGCGTCGGCCTTGACGCATGCGGCGGTCTCGGCGCGTGTCTTCGCGTCGAGCGCGCGCCAGTTGGCGGCGATCGCGTCGAGGTCGATGGTGAGGGTTGCGGTGCTCATGCGCGGGGTTCTGACAGGATGGTGCGGCGCGTCAAGGGGAAAGCCGCGCGGGCGTTCCCGCACGGCAAACCATGCACGCGCGACCGATCAGCGCGGGGTCGGCGGGATCGCCCGCACCGATCAGAACCAGCTTTGAACGCCGCGCGCCGCCCCGGA
This sequence comes from Roseovarius sp., assembly GCA_041685435.1. Classification (GTDB taxonomy): domain Bacteria; phylum Pseudomonadota; class Alphaproteobacteria; order Rhodobacterales; family Rhodobacteraceae; genus Roseovarius. Next base: position 11,675 of record JAWLFT010000067.1, on the reverse strand, counting down.
AATGTCGCGCCCGACGCCGTCCACGGTAGCGCATCCCGAGATCAAGGCGATCAGGGCGAGCGCCGTCAGGTTTCGGAAGGTCCGGCCCATATCAGTCTGCCTGTGTCTGGTTTGTCTCATTATCTGCCTCATGCCACCAAACCGTGGGCAGGAATCCGATCCCGTCCCCGTAGATTGGCACGCTCTCTGCAGGATAGGTCAACTCTGCCTTGTGGGCAATACGGCCCACGGCATAGCGGTGGATGGGGATGACATAACGCCCGGCGGTCAGCACCCGGTCGAGCGCGCGGGTCGCGGCGACGAAATCCTCGCGGTCGTCGGCCTGCAGCATGGTGCGGATCATTTCCTCGGCGGCCGGCGATGTCATGCCCATCAGGTTGCGGCTGCCCGGCGCGTTCACGCCGTCCGATCCCCAGTAGAACATCTGCTCGTTGCCGGGGCTGAGCGACAGCGAGCGGCGCATCATCGTCAGATCGAAATCGTATTGCGCCACGCGCTCGGCGTATTGCGCGTTGTCGACCGTCTGCACCCGCAGCGTGATGCCGAGGCGCGACAGCGCGCGGGCATAGATGTCCATCATCGCGCCGGCCTGCCCGATCAGCCCGTCCTGCTGCAACAGCACCGTGAGGGTCAGCGGCGTGCCGGAGCCGTCGACCAGCCGCCCGTCCACCACGCGCCAGCCCGCCTCGGTCAGAAGCGCTGCGGCGCGGCGCAGCCCGGTGCGGTTGCGCGCGGTGCCGTCGCCCTCGGGCAGGGTGTAGCCGTCGAGCGTGCCGGGCGGCAATGTGTCGGCAAAGGGTTCCAGCAATGCGCGCACGCGGCCCGTGGCGGGGCCGTGCTCCATGGCCAGTTCCGAGCCCGAGAAATACGAGGTGATGCGCGGCTGCAAGCCGCCGGTCAGCGTGTCGTTGATATAGTCGAAGTTGAACGCGCCGATCAGCGCCTCGCGCACCCGCCAGTCATCCAGCGGCGGATGCCGTGTGTTCATCACGAAGCCGGTCATGCCCGAGGGCTTCTGATGCGGGATCTCGGATTTCACGATCTCGCCGCGGCGGATGGCGGGGAAGTCGTATTCGTTGACCCAGGCCTCGGCGTTGAATTCGCGCTTGTAGCTGATCAGCCCGGCCTTGAAGGATTCCATCATCACGGTCCCGTCGCCGTAAAATTCGATGCGGATCTCGTCGAAATTATGCGTGCCGCGCCGAAACGGCAGGTCGCGCCCCCAGTAATCGGGGTTGCGCTTGAGTGTGACATGGCGGTTCACCTCGTAATCGGTGACCGTGTAGGGTCCGGAGCCGATCGGGATATCCTCGATCCCCGCCTCGCCGATGTCGCGCCCCTCCCATTGCGCCTTTTGCAGGATCGGGCGCAGGCCGGCGAGCAATGCCAGTTCGCGATCCTCGACATTGAAGGTCAGGCGGACACGGCGCGGGCCGGTCTGTTCGATGCGGTCGACCTTGGACCAGAAGCCGCGATAGCGCGGGTGGCCTTTCGTGCCGAGGGTTTCGAGCGACCAGATCACGTCCTCGACGGTGACCGGGCTGCCATCGGAAAAGCGCGCCGCGGGATTCAGCGTGAACTCGACCCATCTGCGGGCCGCGCCGGTCTCGACCGATTCGGCCAGAAGCCCGTAAAGCGTGAACGGCTCGTCCTCGGACCGGCCCATCAGGGTCTCGTGTGTGAAATGCGCCAACTGCCAGGGCGGGCTGCCGCGCAGGATGAAGGGATTGAGTGAATCGAACCCGCCGACATTGCCGGTCACCACGCGCCCGCCCTTGGGGGCATCGGGGTTGGCATAGGGCAGAGACACAAAATCAGGTGGCAGGGACGGGTCGCCATACATAGCTATGCCATGCGTGGCCTCGGCCCCGGCGGCATGCGCGCCGCCCATGAGGGCGATTGCAAGCAGGCCGGAACGGATGTTGCGGGACAGGACGGCTTTCATTTTCGGGGACAGACCTTAAAGGGTTCGGGGATGCGGAGCCTCACGGTAAAGGCGGATTCACGTCTTTTCAAACTTTTAGCTTGGACAGCGGCGCAAGATCGCTTATTAATACTTTCACTGCTCGATAGGTTTCTTGCCTGTATGAAACCTGCCTCAATGACTTGACGCCCGCCTTTGTGCGGGCGTTTTTTTTGGCCCGGTCCCGACCTCGTGAGCACCAATCCTCGTGCAATCTCGACGCTCGGCCCATATGTTTTCGCGGAAACATAGCCAAGGGAGAACGGACATGAGTGTTCAAGGCAAGACGGCCGTCATCACGGGATCGAATTCGGGCATTGGCCTGGGGATCGCCCGGGAACTGGCGCGGAACGGTGTGAAGGTGGTGCTCAATTCCTTCACCGACACCGACGAGGATCATGCGATCGCGCGGAAGATCACCGACGAGACCGGCACCGAGGCGCGCTATGTGCAGGCCGACATGTCGAAGCCCGACCAGTGCCGCGGGCTGATCGAGACAGCGGGCGCCTGCGATATCCTGATCAACAATGCCGGGATCCAGCATGTCGCCCCGATCGACGAGTTCCCGACCGAGAAATGGGACGCGATCATCGCCATCATGCTGTCTTCGGCATTCCACACCACCGCCGCCGCGCTGCCGGGGATGCGCAAGGCCGGCTGGGGCCGGGTGATCAACATCTCTTCGGCGCACGGCCTGACCGCGAGCCCCTACAAGTCGGCCTATGTCGCGGCCAAGCACGGCATCGTCGGGATGACCAAGGTCGTGGCGCTGGAGACCGCGCGCGAGCCGATCACCGCGAACGCGATCTGTCCGGGCTATGTGCTGACCCCGCTGGTCGAGGGCCAGATCCCCGACACGATGGAGAAATACGGCATGGGGCGCGAGGAAGTGATCGAGAAGGTCATGCTGGAGCGTCAGCCGTCCAAGGAGTTCGCCACCACCGACCAGCTGGGCGGCACGGCGCTGTTCCTGTGCTCGGACGCCGCGGCGCAGATCACCGGCACGACGATCAGCGTCGATGGCGGCTGGACGGCGCTCTGACGCCGAGGGCCGGGCGGGGGCGCTGCCCCCGTCGCGCCCCTGGCGCGACTCCCCCGGGATATTTATGGCCAGAAGAAACGCCTAGGATCTGTCTTGGGATTGGTCCTGGGATCGGTCTTGCTTGACCTGGTCGGGTCTTTTCTCGCCCGGATAGACGAGGCCCGCCGAGATCACCAGTTTCGCGGCGTCCTCGATGGTCATGTCGAGCTCGATCACGTCCTCGCGCGGGAAGAACAGCAGGAACCCCGAGGTCGGGTTGGGGGTCGTGGGCACGAACACGCTGAGCATGTCGCTGGAGGTGTGGGCCTTGGCGTTCACCTCGCCCCTGGTGTCCGACGAGATGAAGCCGATGGCCCAGACATCCTTGCGCGGATACTGGATCAGGCAGGCTTTCTCGAAACTGCGCTCGGACTGGGCGAAAACCGTTTCGGCGATCTGCTTGGCGCCGGAATAGACCGACCGCACCACCGGCATGCGGTCGACCAGCGATTCGGCGAACCGGATCAGCGACCGCCCGATCAGCCCCTTGGCGACCCAGCCCACGACCACGGTGAACACCAGAAAGATCACGACGCCCAGGCCGCGGAAGTTGATGCCGAGATACTGGTCGGGCTGGTAGCGGTCGGGGATCAGCGGCAGCACGAACCCGTCGACCCAGCCGATCAGCGTCCACATCAGCCAGATCGTGAGGCCAACCGGCGCGATCACGATCAGACCGGTCAGGAAGCTGGTGCGTAGCCGGGCGAAGCGCCGCGGTTTCTGCGGCGCGGCGGGGGTGTCTTTCGATGGCGTGATCATGGCACTTTCACAACTTTGGCACGCGGGTTCTAGGCGCATTCGAGCCGCCTCACAATGCCCGCAGGACGCACTGGGGCGAATTTGCGCAGCAGGACTTGTGCGGCGCGCGCAGGAGGGTTAGGTATGTGCCACGAAAAATCCGCAGGCACGGGCGGGCCCTCGGGAGAGACATCCCCGCAAGGTCCACCGGTTGAAGCATCCGCTTCTCATCCCGTGCCAAGGCGCAAACCGGAAAGGAAACGAGACATGGCTCTTCCCGAGTTCACGTTGCGCCAGCTATTGGAAGCTGGCGTGCATTTTGGCCACCAGACGCAGCGCTGGAACCCCCGCATGGGCGAGTTCATCTACGGCGCGCGCAATGGCATCCACATCATGGATCTGACGCAGACCGTGCCGATGCTCGACGCGGCGCTCAACGCGATTCGCGAGACGGTTGCGAAGAATGGTCGCGTGCTCTTCGTGGGCACCAAGCGGCAGGCGGCGCAGCCGATCGCGGACGCGGCCGAACGCTGCGCGCAATATTACATGAACCACCGCTGGCTCGGCGGGACGCTGACAAACTGGCAGACCGTGTCGAAATCGATCAAGCGGCTGAACGAGATTGACGAGATCCTCGGCGCCGGTGGTGAAGGTCTGACCAAGAAGGAACGGCTTGGCCTGGAGCGCGATCAGGCCAAGCTTCAGGCCTCGCTCGGCGGGATCCGCGAGATGGGCGGCGTGCCCGACATGCTGTTCGTCATCGACGTCAAGAAAGAGGCGCTCGCCGTGGCCGAGGCGAAAAAGCTGAACATTCCGGTCGTGGCCGTGGTCGATACCAATTGCTCGCCCGATGGCATCGACTACATCATTCCCGGCAATGACGACGCGGCACGCGCGATCGCGCTTTACTGCGATCTGGTCAGCCGGGCCGCACTGGACGGGATGACCGCACAGATGGGCGCCGCCGGTGTCGATCTGGGGGCCATGGAAGAGGCCCCGGTCGAGGAAGCGCTGGCCGATGCCGAAAGTGCCGCAAGCTGAAACCCGTCACGAAACGGACATGGGGCGGGGGTATCCCGCCCCGGCGATTTGACGAGATGTGAGGAGAGCCGAGATGGCGATCACTGCTGCAATGGTGAAAGAACTGCGCGACAGCACGGGCGCAGGGATGATGGACGCAAAGAAGGCGCTGACCGAAACCGAGGGGGACATGGAGGCGGCCATCGACTGGCTGCGCACCAAGGGCCTGTCGAAGGCCGCGAAAAAATCCGGACGCACGGCGGCCGAAGGGCTGGTCGCCGTCAAAGTGAAGGACGGAACGGGGGTCGTGGTCGAGGTCAATGCCGAGACCGACTTCGTCGCCAAGAATGCCGATTTTCAGGCCATGGTCGCCGAGATCGCGGAGGCCGCGTTCGGTGCCGAGGATATCGACACGCTGATGGCCGCCGATCTGGGTGGCAAGACCGTGGCCGACACGGTCACCGAAAAGATCGCCACCATCGGCGAGAACATGTCGCTGCGCCGGATGGCCCGGCTCGAGGGTGACGGCGTCGTGGCCTATGTCCACAATGCCGCCAAGGAGGGCATGGGCAAGATCGGGGTGCTGGTCGCGTTCACCGGCGACGAGGCCTTCGCGCGTCAGGTTGCGATGCATGTGGCCGCCACGAACCCCGCCGCGCTCAACGCGGCGCGGCTCGACCCGGCGGTGGTCGAGAAGGAAAAGCAGGTGCAGATGGAGATCGCCCGCGAATCGGGCAAGCCCGAGAACATCATCGAGAACATGATCAAGGGCCGGATGAAGAAATTCATGTCCGAGGTCACGCTGCTCGGGCAGCCCTTCGTGATGAACCCCGACCTGACCGTCGAGGCCGCAGCCAAGGAGGCCGGCACCGAGATCACCGGGTTCGTGCGGTTCGAGGTCGGCGAGGGCATCGAGAAGAAGCAAGAGGATTTCGCCGCCGAGGTTGCCAAGGCAGCGCAGGGCTGACATCCGAAAGCACCGGTGTCACGGCGCTCGGGCGCCAGACATCTGGTCGGCTTGAACACAGGGCCGCTGGCAGATGATGCCGGTGGCCCTTTCCTGTTGAGGTAAGCGCGCGTTGCCCCCTCCTGGCCTGCGGTCCATGCCCGGGGTTCCGCCCGCTCGGGCTTCGATCGCTTCGACGGAGCGATGGAGAGACGGCGCTTGCCCCCGGGATATTTAAGGCCAGAAGAAACGGGATGTTAACCCTGATCGGGCAAACCGTGAGGGCGGTACAGGCGGGGACGCCGATGACCGTGCCAGGAGAAGCACCTTGATGCTTGGATCACGGGAGGGCCTTTTCGCCGTCCCGTGTTTCTTCTGGCCCTAAGTATCCCCGCCGGAGGCTCCCATAGTTGCAGCGCGGTGCCACCGCAGGCAGGTCAGCCCTCCATCGCCTCGAGCTCGTCGATCAGCCGCGAAATCATCGACAGGCCCTTGTCCCAGAAGGCCGGGTCCGACGCATCAAGCCCGAAGGGCGCCAGCAGCTCGGTGTGATGCTTCGATCCGCCGGCCTTGAGCATGTCGAAATACTTCTCCTGGAAGCCGTCGGGATTTTCCTCGTAGACGGCATACAGCGCGTTCACCAGACCGTCGCCGAAGGCATAGGCATAGACGTAGAAGGGCGAATGCACGAAATGCGGGATATAGGCCCAGAAGGTCTCGTACCCGTCCATGAAATCGAACGCCGGCCCGAGGCTTTCGGCCTGCACCGACATCCACAGCGCGTTGATGTCGTCGGGCGTCAGCTCGCCCTCGCGGCGCGCGGCGTGCAGCTTGCATTCGAAATCGTAGAACGCGATCTGCCGCACGACGGTGTTGATCATGTCCTCGACCTTGCCGGCCAGCAGCACCTTGCGCTCGGCGTCGGTCTCGGCCGCGTCGAGCATCCGGCGGAAGGTCAGCATCTCGCCGAACACGGATGCGGTTTCGGCCAGTGTCAGCGGCGTCGACGAGAGAAGCTCGCCCTGACCTGCCGCCAGCACCTGATGCACGCCGTGGCCAAGCTCATGCGCGAGCGTCATCACGTCGCGCGGTTTGCCCAGATAGTTGAGCATCACGTAAGGGTGCACGTTCGTGACCGTGGGATGCGCGAAAGCCCCCGGCGCCTTGCCCGGTTTCACGCCTGCGTCGATCCAGCCTTTGTCGAAGAACGGCTGTGCGAGCTCGGCCATGCGCGGATCGAACCCCGCATAGGCGGTCATCACCGTGTCGCGCGCGTCCTCCCAGCCCACGGTGCGGGTGTCCTGCATCGGCAGCGGCGCGTTGCGGTCCCAGACCTGCATCCGGTCGACGCCCAGCCATTTGCGCTTGAGCTCGTAGTACCGGTGCGACAGCTTGGGGTAGGCCGCGACCACCGCATCGCGCAGCGCCTCGACAACCTCGGGTTCCACATCATTGGACAGGTGCCGCCCGGTCTGCGGGGTCGGCATGGTGCGCCAGCGGTCGATGACCTCTTTTTCCTTGGTTGCGGTGTTGTGCACGCGTGAAAACGTGCGGATGTTCTCGCCGAACACCCGCGCCAGCTCGCGCGCCGCGGCCTCGCGCGTGGCGCGGTCCTGTTCGGTCAGCAGGTTGAGCGTGCCCTCGATGCCCAGATCCTCGCCATCCACGGTGAACGTCAGACCCGCGATGGTCTCGTCAAAGAGACGTTCCCAGGCATCGCCCACGACGCCCATGTCATGCAGGAATTTCTCCAGCTCGTCGGACAGCTGATAGGGCTTCATCGCGCGGAGGCGGCGGATCACCGGCTGGTAGCGCGCCAGATCTTCGTTCTCGGCATACATCGCCGCGAGCGCGTCCTCGTCGAGCCGGTTGAGCTCCAGCGAGAAGAACACCAGCGGCGTGGTGAAGGTCGTCACCTTCTCCTGACAATCGGACAGGAACTTGGCCCGATCGCTGTCGGTGGTCTGCTGGTAATAGCGGAGCCCGGCATAGGACATGATGCGCCCCGCCGTCCGGCTGAGCGCCTCGTCACGCTGCAGGCAGTGCAGCAGACCCGCCGCGTCCAGCGTGTCGAGCTGGCCCTCGTAATCTTCCGCGAAATGGGCGCAGGCCTGTTTCAGCCATTCCAGATCGCGCGTCAGTTCCGGTGCGTCGGGCGCGGTGTAGAGATCGCTCAGATCCCATTCCGGCAGGTCCCCGAGGTTCTTGTCGCCGGACGTGGCGTTGGCATCATGGACGGGTGTGATGGTCATGGGCCGCTCCTGTCTTGCGTTTGCGTCAGACGTAACGCGCAGGGCAGACGAAGTATATGCGCGCAGGCCGGATAGGTCGAAAAAATTGCCCTCGATTTCCCGAAATCGTGTATCATAGGACAAAACAGGGAGGAGTTGTAGATGTCGGACGTTTTGAAGAACCCCGTCGTGACGGGTGTCGGCGGGGTGATCGGCGGGCTTCTGGTGGGCTCGCTTCTGTCGCTGTCGACGATCGACAGCAAGATCGGCGCGAGCATCGAGGACACCATGGAGGACATGGCCGAGGCGCTCGCGGGCGATGAGGACGCGCGTTCGGACATGACCGCGCGTCTTGCCGCGCTTGAAGAGGCGGTGTCGGAGACCGGGTCAGAGGTCGCCACCGTGGGCGAGGCCGTGTCGGGCAATGCCGGCGAGGTCGCATCGGTCGGCGCGCAGATCCGCGGCGATCTGGACGAGCGGATCTCGGCGATCGAGACGCGGATCGACGATATGTCCGCCGATCTGGGCAACGAGATGTCGCAAGCGATGTCGGAGCAGACCGAAAATCTGCGGGCGGCCCTTCAGACGCGCCCCGCAGCCGCAGCACAACCCGATCCCGAAGAGGCCGCCGCGCCGGTGAGCGAGGCGCCCGAGGCGCTTTCGTCGGAATTGCGCATGACCGGCGAGACGCGGGGCGTCGGCGAGACCTTCGTGCTGGCGGACGGGGCGGTGCGGGCCTTTGTGCAGCGCTTCGATGCGGAGGGCGGCACGGCGCTGTTGTCTGTGAATCGTGCCGCCACGCCGCTCGCGGTGGGCGAGAGCGTGGTGGTGCCGCATGGCGGCGGGGCCTGCCGCGTGGGTCTGGCTGGCGTCACCGGGGACGGGGTCCGGATCGGATCGGATTGCGATGTGCCGGCGGGGGACGCAGCGCTTGGCGCGGCCTATCTTCCCGGCGAGCTTGCCATGCTGGGCGACGGGCAGTTGCGCGTCTTTGTCTCGGGCATCTTCGGCGACGAGGCGCGGCTTGCGATCAACGGGCTGGAAACGCTGCGCATGCGTGTCGGCGAGGCCCGCGAGGTCGCCGTCGGCGAGGCCGGGTGCGTGGTCCATGTCAACGGGATCCGGGGCAATTCGGTGATGCTGACCGGTGACTGCGCGTGAGACTGCGCCTGATCTAGCCGTACTGCGCCAGCATGGTGCGCAGATCGTCCAGCGTGTTGGCGTCGGCTGCCGGCTTGTCGTGACGCCAGCGGGCCATGCGCGGAAAGCGCAGGGCGACGCCGGATTTGTGCCGGGGGCTGGCCTGGATGCCCTCGAACGCGATCTCGAAGACGTGTTCGGGGCGCACCTGCCGCACCGGGCCGAACCGGTCCGCTGTGTTGCGCCGCACCCAGGCGGTGATCTGGCGAAACTCGGCATCGGTGAGGCCCGAATAGGCCTTGGTGAACGGCACCAGCGTGTCGCCGTCCCAGACCGCGAAGGTGAAGTCCGTGAACAGGTTGGCGCGCCGCCCGTGGCCTTGCTGCGCGTAGATCATCACCGCGTCGAGCGTCAGCGGATCGAGCTTCCATTTCCACCAGTCGCCTTTCCTGCGCCCGGCATGATAGAGGCCCGACCGGCGCTTGAGCATCAGCCCTTCGGTGCGGCGGGCGCGCGCGGTGGCGCGGGTTTCGGCCAGATCATCCCAGTCCTCGAAGGGCACCAGCTTTGACGCGCGCAGCGGGGCGTCTTCCGGCAGGCCGTCCAGCAGCGCGTCCAGCCGCGCGCGACGCTCCGCGAAGGGCGTGTCGCGCAGATCGCGGCCCGCGTCTTCCAGAAGATCATAGGCCATCAGGATCACCGGTGCCTCGGTCAGCAGCTTTTTCGGCACCGTCTTGCGGGTGATGCGCTTTTGCAGCGCCGCAAAGGGCAGCGGGCCGCCGGCGTCATGCGCCAGAAGCTCGCCATCCAGCACAGTGCCGTCGGGCAGGAAATCCGCCAGCCCGGTCAGTTCGGGGAAGCGGTCGGTCATCAGTTCCTCGCCGCGCGACCAGATGAAGCCTTGCCCGCCGCGCGCGATGAGCTGCCCGCGGATGCCATCCCATTTCCATTCCGCCAGCCAGTCCTCGGGCGGCCCAAGCGTCTCCGGGCCGTATTCCAGACCGTAGGCAAGGCAGAAAGGATAGGGGCGCGACAGGCCGTCGGAGGGGTCGCGCGCCTCGATCAGGTCGGCCCATGTGGTGCTGTCGGGCGTCCAGTCGCCCATCAGCCGGTGCGCAAGCTCGGCCTCGTCACGCCCCGTGGCCTTGGCAAGCGCGCGCGTCATCAGCTTGCGGCTGATGCCGATTCGGAAGCCGCCGGTCAGCAGCTTGTTGAAGACCAGCCGTTCCAGCGGCTCCATCGCGTCCCAGGCCGCCAGCACCTCGGCCTTGCGTGTCGCCTCGTTGGCGGTGTCGAGCGCGCGCAGTTGGTCGATCCACGCCGTGAGGCTTGTGTCATGGGTCGTGCCGGGGGCGGGCAGGACCAGCGCGATGGTCTCGGCCAGATCGCCGACGATCCCGTAGCTTTCCTCGAACAGCCAGAGCGGGATGCCCGCGCGTTCGGCCGCCCATTCGCGCAGCCGCGTCGTGGTGATCGCGCGCTTCGGGCGGCGTCCGGAAAAGAGCGCGATGGTCCACAGCCGGTCGGCATCGGGCGCGTCGCGGAAATACGCAGCGAGGGCGGCGACCTTGGGGGTGGTGCGCGTGGTCTGATCCAGCTTGGCGAAGAGCGCGGCGAAGCGTTTCATGCCTCCGCCTCCTCCGTCTCCTCGGTCTCGCCGTCCAGGGTCTCGCCGGTAAACTCGGTGCGCACGATCTGCGCGTCATAGCCCTGCTCGGCCAGCCAGCGCGCGAAGATCGACGTGTAGCCGTGGGTGACATGGATGTGCTGCGCCCCGGTCTCATGAATGGCGCGGTTGAGCCCGGCCCAGTCGGCATGATCGGAGATGACGAAGCCGCGATCCGCCGCCCGCCTGCGCCGCACCCCGCGCAGCCGCATCCAGCCGCTGGCGTAACCGGTCGAGGCGGGACGAAACCGCCGCGCCCACGTGCCGGCAAGGGCCCCGGGCGGGGCCAGTACCAGCGCGCCGCGGCGCTGCTTTGGGTCCATGTCGGGGGTCACGTATTCGGTCTCCGGCAAGGCGATGCCCTGTCCCCGCAGCACCTCGTTGGTCTTTTCGACCGCGCCATGCGTCAGGATCGGCGCGATGCCGGGATCAAGCAGGCTGAGCACGCGCTGCGCCTTTCCAAGCGCGTAGGCGCCAAGCAGGCTGAAGCGTCCCTCGGTCACGTTGGCGGCCCACCACGCGTTGATGTCGCGCGCCACCTCGGCCGCGTCCGGCCAGTCGAAGACCGGCAGCCCGAAGGTGCATTCGGTGACGAAATGATGGCAGCGCACCGGCTCGAACGGGGTCGAGATCGCGTCGGCCTCCAGCTTGTAATCGCCCGACACCACCCAGACCTCGCCGCCCACCTCGATGCGGATCTGCGCCGAGCCCGGCACGTGGCCGGCGGGATGAAACGACACGCGCGCGCCGCCGATCTGGCGGGTCTCGCCGTAGCGGATGGTGTCGAGGGGGATCCCGCCCAGCCGGTGGCGCATCACCGGCGCGGCCAGATCCGTGGCCAGATACGCGCCATGCCCGTCGCGGGCATGGTCGGCATGGCCGTGGGTGAT
>JAWLFT010000007.1:41175-56033 GCA_041685435.1 Roseovarius sp. | reverse complement strand
CCCATGGCGTAGCGGCGATAGGGCGTCGGCAGGTCGTTGCGGTGCTGGGCATAGACGCGGGCCAGCGGGGCCGTCAGGTCATAGCGCAGCGCCAGCCATGTGTCGTCCTCGTCCTGCCAGGCGAACACGCCTTCGTTGGGCCGGTCCACATCCGGCAGGAACTTGCCAAGCGCCTCGACCGTCTCCACGGCGCTGCTTTCCAGCGAGTCGAACCCGTAGCGGTGATAGACACGCGCGATGGTGTCGAGCATCGCCGCGCGCGTCGTCACCTCGGCGCCGAAATAGTCGCGGAATCCCTTTGGCGTTTCCGCCTTGGGGCGGGGCTGTTTGCGGGGTTTGGCCATGGGTGCGGTCCTTGCGGCGGCTGTCGCGGCGCGGTCTAGCCGAAGGACCACGCAGGGGCAAGGCGGGCCGCGTGATTGACCCCGCAGCATGGCGGGCGTAGATCCCGCGCATGACCGATATAGAGGAAAAGCTCGCCCATCTGATCCGCGCCGTCGATGACCTGTCCGACGTCATCGCGCGGCAGGACCGCGAGATCGACTGGCTGCGCGCCCGGGTGCAGATGCTGCTGGAGCGCGAGGCGGCGCGGCAGGAGGGTGGCGAGGGCAGCGTGACCCTTGGTGACACGCCGCCGCCGCATTACTGATCGCTCAGATCTCCTCGACCATCATCACGCCGCTCAGGCTCTTGATCGCGCCCTTGACCTGCGGTGTGACGGGATATTCCACGCCGCTGTCGATCTCGACCTCGCCGGGCAAGCCGTCGCCCATCACCCGAAAATATATCGGCCCCGGCGCGCCGGCGCGCACGGTCCTGGCGGCGCCTTCCAGCACCGAGGCGACCGAGCCGATCACCCCCGGCTGATCGACGAAGATGCGCAGACCCACGGCCCCGGCATTCGCCACCATGCCGTCGATCGGCTGCACCGCGCGGCACAGCAGCTTCAGCTGGTCGCTTTCCAGCGTGGCCTCGGCGGTGATCACCACCTGCGCGCCGGTCTCCAGATGCTCGCGGGATTTCTCCAGCACATCCGAAAAGATCGTCACCTCGTAGCCGCCGGTGGTGTCGGACAGCTGCGCGAAGGCAAAGCGGTTGCCGCGCGCCGATTTGCGTTCCTGCCGGCCGGCCACGACACCCGCCATCCTGACCAGCGCCGGGCCACGCTCGACCCGGGCGGTCACTTCGTCGAGGGTGCGGACCTCCTGCCGCTTGAGGACGGTGATGTAATCGTCCAGCGGATGGCCCGACAGGTAGAACCCCACGGCCCTGAATTCCTCGGTCAGGCGCTCGGCGGGCAGCCAGTCCTCAACCGGCACAAGGCGCGGCTCGGGCAGGTCATCGCCCGCCTCGCCAAAGAGCGAGACCTGGCTGGAGTGTTTCTGCTCATGGATCGCCGCCGAGTAATTCATCAGCGCCTCGAGGCTCTCGAACACCCGGCGCCGGTTGCGGTCGAGCGCATCGAATCCTCCGGCGCGCGCCAGCATTTCCAGCGGGCGCTTGCCGATGCGCTTGAGATCGACGCGGCGGGCCATGTCGTAGAGCGTGGCGAAGGGCCGCTCGCCCCGCCCCTCGACGATCAGCCGCATCGCCTCGACGCCCACATTCTTGAGCGCGCCGAGCGCGTAATGCAGCCGCCCCTCGCGCACCGTGAACATCGCCTCGGACCGGTTCACGCAAGGTCCGGCCCATGGCAGGCTCAGGCCCTTCTTCACCTCCTGGAAATAGACGGCGAGCTTGTCGGTCAGGTGGATGTCGCAATTCATCACGCCGGCCATGAATTCCACCGGGTGGTTCGCCTTCAGCCACGCGGTCTGGTAGCTGACCACGGCATAGGCGGCGGCGTGTGACTTGTTGAAGCCGTAATTGGCGAATTTATCCAGCAGGTTCCAGACCTCGATGGCCTTGTCGGTGTCGACGCCGTTGCTGGCCGCGCCTTCGAGGAACTTGGGCCGTTCGGCATCCATCGCCGCCTGGATCTTCTTGCCCATGGCACGGCGCAGCAGGTCGGCGCCACCCAGAGAATAGCCCGCCATTTCCTGCGCGATCTGCATCACCTGTTCCTGATAGACGATGATGCCTTGCGTCTCGTCGAGGATTTGATCGACCGAAGGATGCAGGTGATCCCGCGCGCTGAGGGCGTTCTTGACCTCGCAATATTTCGGGATGTTCTCCATCGGGCCGGGCCGGTAGAGCGCCACCAGCGCCACGATATCCTCGATGCAGGTCGGCTTCATCCGCTTGAGCGCGTCCATCATGCCGCTGCTTTCCACCTGAAACACGGCCACTGTCCGCGCGCGGGAATAAAGGTGGTAGGTCGCGGCGTCATCGAGAGGGATCTGCCCGATATCGTTCTCGGCCCCCGGATTGGGCGCGTAGATCGTGCTGCCGTCCTGGGCCGTGTGCAGATCGCGCCCGGAGGCCCGGATCTGTTCGATCGCGTTCTGGATCACGGTCAGCGTCTTCAGCCCGAGAAAGTCGAACTTCACCAGCCCCGCCTGTTCGACCCATTTCATATTGAACTGGGTGGCGGGCATGTCGGCGCGCGGATCCTGATAGAGCGGTACAAGCTCGTCCAAGGGCCGGTCGCCGATCACCACACCGGCGGCATGGGTGGAAGCGTTCCTGAGCAGCCCCTCGACCTGCCGGCCGTAACCTAGCAGGCGCCCCACGACCTCTTCGCGCTCGGCCTCTGCCTTCAGGCGCGGTTCGTCGACAAGGGCCTGTTCGATGCTGATGGGCTTGACGCCCTCGACCGGGATCATCTTGGACAAACGGTCCACCTGCCCGTAAGGCATCTGCAGCACGCGGCCGATATCGCGCACCGCCGCCTTCGACAGAAGCGCGCCGAATGTGATGATCTGGCCGACCTTGTCGCGGCCGTATTTTTCCTGGACGTACTGGATTACCTCCTCGCGGCGGTCCATGCAGAAGTCGATGTCGAAATCCGGCATGCTGACCCGCTCGGGGTTCAAAAACCGCTCGAACAGCAGCTTGTAGCGCAGCGGATCGAGATCGGTGATCGTGAGCGCATAGGCCACAAGGCTACCCGCGCCCGAGCCGCGCCCGGGCCCCACCGGGATGTCATGATCCTTGGCCCATTTGATGAAATCGGCGACGATCAGGAAATAACCGGGAAAGCCCATGCCCTCGATGATGCCCAGCTCGAAATCGAGGCGTTTCTCATACTCTTCGACCGGGGCGGCATGGGGGATGACGGCGAGGCGTTTTTGCAGGCCTTCCTTCGCCTGACGGCGCAATTCGTCGACCTCGTCATCGGCGAAACGCGGCAGGATCGGGTCGCGCCGGTAAGCGCCGAAGGCGCAACGCCTGCCGATCTCGACGGTATTCTCCAGCGCCTCGGGAAGATCGGAAAACAGCGCCGCCATCTCGTCCTGGCTTTTGAAGTAGTGCTGCGGGGTCAGGCGGCGGCGCGGCTCCGACTGGTCGACATAGGCGCCGTCGGCCACGCAAAGAAGCGCGTCATGCGCCTCGTACATGTCGGATTTCGGGAAATGCACATCATTGGTGGCCACCAGCGGCAGTTCCATCGCATAGGCCATCTCGACAAACCCGCGCTCTGTCAGATGCTCGGGCTCGGGCGCGCCGTCCTCGCCGGGATGGCGCTGCAACTCGACATAGAGCCGGTCCGCGAACGCCCCCGCGAGCCGCCGCATCAGCGCTTCGGCCGCCGGGTGCTGGCCGCCCTGCAAGAGCCGTCCGACCGGGCCGTCGGGACCACCGGTCAGACAGATCAGCCCGGCTGCGTGCTGCTCCAGATCCTCGGGCGTGAGATGGGCCGCCTGCCCGTCGCCGCGCAGATAAAGCCTGGAGTTGAGCTTCATCAGGTTTCCATAGCCGGCCTCGTCCTGCGCCAGCAGCACCACTGGCGCGGGCGGTTTGACACGCTCGCCCGGGGCCGGGGTCAGGTATTGCAGATCCATCTGGCAGCCCATGATCGGCTGCACGCCCGCCTCCTGCGCGGTGACGGAAAATTCAAGGGCCGCGAACATGTTGTTGGTGTCGGTGACGGCCACCGCCGGCATGCCCGACGCGACACAGAGGCCGGGCAGTTTCTTCAGTCGCACTGCCCCGTCGAGCAGCGAATATTCGGTATGCACACGAAGATGGATGAATCGGGGATCGCTTGTCATGGCTCAACAGTAGCGGCAGGCTGGCGGGAACAAAAGACGTCCCGGATCGGCTGCCTGATGAAAACACGCGCAGCGCCCGGCGCCGCGACGCGCGAATCCGCACCGGGCCATTACGGGGCCATTGCCGTTGACACCAACGCTGCGTTACTGACACCGGTACATGCCGCCAGCAGCCGGGACCGACCGCGTGACATCGCCGCTTCTCAGTATCGCCAGCCTGACCAAGGCCTATCCCGGCGTCGTCGCCAATGACGCCGTGTCGCTTGATATCCGCGATGGCGAAGTGCACGCGCTTCTGGGCGAGAACGGCGCGGGCAAATCGACGCTGGTCAAGATGATCTACGGCCTCGTGAAACCCGATAGCGGCACGATGTCCTTGCGCGGCGCGCCGTTCGCGCCCGCCGATCCCAATGCGGCGCGCAAGGCCGGGGTGGCGATGGTGTTTCAGCATTTCTCGCTGTTTGACGCGATGAGCGTGGCCGAGAATGTGGCGCTTGGCATGGCGTCGCCGCCGCGCCTGCGCGATCTCTCGGCGCGGATCCGCACGGTGTCGCGGACCTACGGGCTGCCGCTCGATCCGGACCGGATCGTCGGGGATCTGTCGGCCGGAGAACGTCAGCGGGTCGAGATCATCCGCTGCCTGTTGCAGGACCCGCGCCTGCTGATCATGGACGAGCCGACCAGCGTGCTGACGCCGCAGGAGGTCGAGATCCTGTTTCACACCCTGCGCCAGCTGACCGCCGAAGGGGTGGCGATTCTTTATATCTCCCACAAGCTGGAAGAGATCCGCAGCCTGGGCGACCGGGCGACGATCCTGCGCCGGGGGCGCAACGTGGCCACCTGCGTGCCGCGCGAGACCTCCGCGCGCCAGATGGGCGAGATGATGATCGGCGCGAGCTTTGCCGCGCCGGAACATGTGGCGCGCGCCGCAGGGGCCGTGGCGCTGGAGGTGACAGGGCTGTCGATGCGCGCACCCTCGGCCTTCGGCACCGCGCTGAAAGAGATCCACCTGTCGGTGCGGCGCGGCGAGATCCTCGGGATCGGCGGGGTGGCGGGCAGCGGGCAGGACGAATTGCTGGCCGCCCTTGCAGGCGAACGGCCAAGCGCCGCCGCCGCGATCCGCCTGAACGGTGTGGCGATCGGCCGTCTGGGACCCAATGCGCGGCGCGGCATGGGGCTGCTGACCGCGCCCGAGCAACGTCTCGGCCACGCCGCGGCCCCGGAGATGAGCCTGACGGAAAACGCCCTGATGACCGGCGCGCAGCGCGAGGGGCTACTGTCGCACGGCTTCATCCGGTGGCGGGCTGCGCGCGATTTCGCACAAGCGATCATCACGCGCTTCGATGTGCGCACCACCGGGCCGGACGTGGCCGCGCGGGCGCTGTCGGGCGGCAATCTGCAGAAATTCGTGATCGGGCGCGAGGTGCTGCAACGCCCCGGGGTTCTGGTCGTCAATCAGCCTACATGGGGTGTCGACGCCGCCGCCGCCGCCGCGATCCGTCAGGCGCTGCTGGATCTGGCCGCCGGCGGCGCGGCGATCCTGTGCATCAGTCAGGATCTCGACGAGCTGATGGAGGTCTCCGACCGGTTCGCCGCGCTCAACGCCGGGCGCCTGTCCGACATCCGGCCCGCGCAGGGGCTGAGCGTCGAAGAAATCGGCCTGATGATGGGCGGCGCGCATGATCTGGAAGCGGTCGCGCATGCCTGACCGTCGCAATCCGAGTATTTCTGGAAAGATGAAACATCTGGCGTGCAGGCCGGGGCGCGCGCCATGCTGAAGCTGGAGACGCGGCCGCAACCCTCACGCCTCTGGACCTATGTGGCGCCGCTTCTGGCGGTGGTCATCACCATGCTGGCCGGGGCTGCGCTGTTTGCCGCACTTGGCAAGGACCCGGTTGCGGCGATCGCCACGATCTTCTGGCAGCCGCTTTTCGGAGAGTTTGCCCATTATTATCGCCCGCAACTCCTGATCAAGGGGGCGCCGCTGGTGCTGATCGCCATCGGTCTCAGCCTCGGGTTCCGGGCGGGGATCTGGAATATCGGGGCGGAAGGGCAGTACATCATGGGCGCCCTGTGCGGTGCGGCCGTGGCGCTGGCCCTTTACCCCATGGAAAACGGGCTGATCTTTCCGTTGATGGTGCTCGCCGGTGCGCTTGGCGGCTGGATCTGGGCGATGATCCCGGCGGTGCTGAAGCTGTGGTTCGGGACCAACGAGATCCTCGTGTCGCTGATGCTGGTCTATGTGGCAGAGCAGTTTCTGGCCGCCATGGCGCTTGGTCCGATGCGTAACCCCGATGGGCGCGGTTTTCCCGGGTCGCGCAACCTTCGGCAATACGAGAGCGCACACAATGCCGAGCTGATCTCGGGGACCGGCATGCATTGGGGGGTGGTGGCGGCATTGATCGCGGTGATCCTCGCCTATGTGCTGCTGACCCGGCACAGCCTCGGCTACCAGATCCGCCTGACCGGGCAGTCCCCCCGCGCGGCGCGGTTCGCCGGGGTACGCACCGCGCGGCTGGTGCTGGTCTGTCTGGGCAGCGCGGGCGCACTGGCCGGGATGGCGGGGATGTTCGAGGTGTCGGGCCCTGCCGGGCAGGTGACCATCGATTTCAATGTCGGCTACGGGTTCACCGCGATCATCGTGGCCTTTCTGGGGCGCCTGCATCCGGTTGGGATCCTCGCGGCCGGTCTGCTGATGGCGCTGACGTACATTGGCGGCGAGATCGCGCAGTCCAACCTTGGCCTGCCCGCCGCCGCGATCCAGGTGTTCCAGGGCATGCTGCTGTTTTTCCTGCTGGCGGTGGATGTGCTGACCAATTACCGGATCCGCATCGTGACGCGAGAGGCTGCCTGATGGACCTCGGCTCGATCAGCCCCGCGCTGCTGCTGGCCTCGCTGATGGTGGCGGCGACGCCGATCCTGCTGGCCGCCCTTGGCGAGTTGGTGGTCGAGCGCGCGGGCGTTCTGAACCTCGGGGTCGAGGGCATGATGATCACCGGCGCGATCTGCGGCTTTGCCATGGCGGTCAATTCCGGCTCGCCGCTTGTGGGGTTCGTGGCGGCGGCGGCGGTGGGTGCGGCGCTGTCGCTGCTGTTCGCGCTGCTGACGCAATTTGCCTTGGCCAATCAGGTGGCCAGCGGTCTGGCGCTGACACTGTTCGGGCTGGGGCTGTCGGCGCTTCTGGGGCAGGGCTATGTGGGGATCAAGCCACCGCGCACGCCCCGGCTGGACATCCCGGTGCTGGGCGATATCCCGTTTCTGGGGCGGGTGCTCTTTTCGCATGATCTGGTGGTCTATCTGGGCCTCGCCCTGGCGGGGCTGATCTGGTGGATGCTGAAATACAGCCATGCCGGGATGGTTCTGCGCGCGGTCGGGGAAAACCACCACGCCGCGCATGCACTCGGCTACAAGGTGGTGCGCATCCGGGTGCTGGCGATCCTTTTTGGCGGGGCCTGCGCGGGGCTTGGCGGCGCCTATCTGAGCCTTGTGCGCGTGCCGCAATGGACCGAGGGGATGACATCCGGCGCGGGCTGGATCGCGCTCGCACTGGTGGTGTTCGCCTCGTGGAAGGCGGGGCGCGTGCTGCTCGGCGCATGGCTGTTTGGTGGGGTTGCGGTGCTGCAGCTCAATCTTCAGGCGGCCGGCATTGCCATTCCGGTCGAATATCTTTCAATGTCGCCCTATCTCGTGACCATCCTCGTACTGGTCACCATGTCCGCCGACAAGTCGCGCGCGCCCGCATCCCTGGGCCGCATCTTTCACGCCTCTCAATGAAACCGACATGCAAAACAGGGAGTTCCCGCATGAAAATCACGCACTCACTCGCCACTGCCGCGCTTGCGCTCGGCCTCGCGACCGGCGCATTGGCGCAGGACAAGACCAAGGTCGGGTTCATCTATGTCGGCCCGATCGGCGATGGCGGCTGGACCTACGAGCATGACAAGGGCCGACTTGCCGTCGAAGAGCATTTCGGTGACCGGGTCGAGACGGTCTACCGCGAAAGCGTGCCCGAGGGCGCGGATGCCGAGCGCGCGATCAGCCAGATGGCGCTGCAGGGGGCGGACCTGATCTTTACCACGTCGTTCGGCTTCATGGAGCCGACGCTTGCCGTCGCCGAAAAGTTCCCCAACGTGAAGTTCGAGCATGCCACCGGCTACAAGACCGCGCCCAATGTCTCGACCTATTCGGCCCGCTTCTACGAGGGACGCGCCGTGCAGGGCCATATCGCCGGGCAGATGACCGAAAGCGACGTGATCGGCTATATCGCGTCCTACCCGATCCCCGAGGTCATCCGCGGCATCAACGCCGCCTTCCTGCACGCCCGCGCGGTCAACCCCGAGGTCGAGTTCAGGATCATCTGGGCCTATACATGGTTCGACCCGGCGAAAGAGGCCGACGCGGCCACCGCGCTGATCGAACAGGGGGCCGACGTGATCCTGCAACACACCGATTCCACCGCGCCGCAGGCGGCGGCGGAAAAGGCCGGCGATGTGATCACCTTCGGGCAGGCGTCTGACATGGCGGAATACGCGCCGATGCCGCGCGTCAGCTCGATCATCGACAATTGGGCGCCCTATTACATCGAGCGCACCGAGGCGGTGATGAGCGGAACATGGGAAAGCCAGCAGATCTGGCACGGCATCGCCGAGGGCATGGTCGAGATCGGCGAGATCACCGATGCGGTGCCGGAAGATGTGCGTGAAGAAGCCTTGGCGCTGGAGCAATCCATGGCCGACGGCGACTACCACCCCTTCACCGGCCCGATCGCGCGGCAGGATGGCAGCGCATGGCTGGCTGAGGGCGAGGTCGCCGAGGACGACACACTTCTGGGCATGGATTTCTATGTCGAGGGCCTCAGCGGGCAGATCCCGAACTGAGCCCTTGATGCGACCCTTGAACGACCGGCCCGACGGGGCCGGTCCTTTGCGTGCTCAGTTGACGCGCTTTTCCATCACCAGAAAGGTCATCATCCCCATCGGCGGCAGGTCGCGGCGGAGGGCGATGTTCAGGCGCGGATCCTGCAGCACCCGGCGCATCTCGAAATCCGAATGCCAGCCCAGCAGGTTCTCCAGCGGCGCCGCGGCGCGCGCCAGACCTGCCCAGACGCCGCGCTCGTGCTTGAAATGGTTCGTGATGACCACCTGCCCGCCGGGGCGCAGCACACGGGCGATCTCGGACATCACCCGCTCGGGCTCCGGGACCACCGACACGACATGCATCGCCGCGACCGTATCAAAGCTGTCATCGGGGAAATCGAGGTCGCGCGCGTCCATCTGCCGCAAGCCCGCGACATGGGTCAGGCCCTGTTTCGCGACCCGCGCGCGCGCCTTGCGCAGCATGTCCTCGCTGTAGTCCATGCCGGTCACGCGCAAGCTGCGATCATACGCCTCCAGCGACAGGCCGGTGCCGACCCCGACCTCGAGCACGTCGCCGCTGCGCTTGTTGATATAGCGCACCGCCGCGCGGCGCCCGGCCTGCGTGATCCGCCCGAAGGTCGCGTCGTAGACCGGCGCCCATCGGGCGTAGGTATTCGAAACCGCGTCAAGCTCCATCAGTCACCCCTTTCATTGGCCATCCTCGGATCGCGTGGCAGGATACCACACAAAAGCCGCCCATATAATGACGGCCACGTAGGCCAGACACATGACAATCAGCGCCGCCCAGGTGAACAGGACCACCGCCGCGGCCACGCAGCCAAAGCCCAGCAGAAAGAACTTGACGTTCTCGCGTGAAATCCGGGTCTTCTTGAACGACCACACGGGCACCGGCGATATCAGCAAAAGCCCGACCCCGGCCATGTAGATCCCGACCAGCCATGCGGGCAGTTGCGGAATTTCGGGCACCGCAAAGGCCACAAACATCGGCAGCATCGCCAGAAGCGCACCGGCTGGCGCGGGCAGGCCGAC
Organism: Roseovarius sp.; assembly: GCA_041685435.1. Lineage (GTDB taxonomy): Bacteria > Pseudomonadota > Alphaproteobacteria > Rhodobacterales > Rhodobacteraceae > Roseovarius. The sequence goes on along the minus strand of JAWLFT010000007.1, from coordinate 45,973 downwards.
GAAATAGGCACCGGTCCCGCCCTTGGCGTCGTCTTCCTTGGCGCTGACATTGAACCGTGCAAGGCGCATCACGCTGCAGATCGCGAAGAACAGCACCGCGATCCAGCCGGCGTGCCGCATGTCCTGCAGGCCCCAGTAATAGATCACCAGCGGGGCCGCGACGCCGAAATTCAGGAAATCGGCCAGCGAATCGAGCTCGGCCCCCATGGCGCTGCTGCTGCGCAGCAACCGGGCGAGACGCCCGTCCAGCCCGTCAAGAACCCCCGCGATCAGCAAAAGCTGCACCGCGCGCACGTAATCGCCCTGCACCCCCAGCCGAATGGCCGTCACGCCTGCGCAGATCGCCGCAACGGTCAGCATGTTGGGCAGAAGCTGCGCCAGCGTGACCTCTTTGCGGGGGGGCTTTGTCACGTGTGGATCTCCGCCAGGACCGTCTCTCCCGCGATCATCGTCTGGCCGACGCGCACCTGCGGTGTGACGCCCTCGGGCAGATAGACATCCAGCCGCGAGCCGAAGCGGATCAGACCGAAACGCTCGCCGCGCGAGAGCGCAGCGCCTTGCGTGGTGAAACAGACGATGCGCCGCGCCACCAGCCCGGCGATCTGCACCACGGGCAGAAGGCGCCCGTCCGCCATCTCGATGACCACGCCATTGCGCTCGTTATCCGCGCTCGCCTTGTCGAGCGACGCGTTGAGGAACTTGCCCGGACGGTAGGCCACCGTCTGCACGGTGCCCGCCGCCGGTGCGCGGTTCACGTGGCAGTCAAAGACGCTCATGAACACGCTGACACGGGTCAGGGGCGTGTCGGGCAGGCCCATCTCTGCCGGCGGCACGGCAGGCTCTATCAGCGACACGACCCCGTCGGCGGGGCTGACGATGACGCCGGGCCGCGTCGGCGTGACACGTTCGGGATCGCGAAAGAAATAGTAGCACCAGACGGTCAGCCCGATCCCGATCCAGCCCAGCACATCCCAGATCAGGAAAAGGACAAGCGTGATCACGGCGAAGATCGCCACGAACCGACGTCCCTCTGGGTGCATCGGCTTTAGAAACGTCTCGTGCATCTTCATGCTGTGCGGCTCCTGCAACGCCCGGATGCGAACCGCCTAAGGCCCCAGCCCCCAAGATGCAAGGTTGCGGCGACGGCTTCTCAAGATCCGGCCCTTGCGGCGACGCGCATGTCAGGACGTCCGCTGCGCGTCAGGCGCTGCGGGCAAGCAAAACCGCGTTTGCCGGGGGCTCGCCGGCGCGGATATCTACCGCCGCGCGTCCCAGCTTTTCGATGCGAACTGGCGGGTGTAGAATTCGCCCATCAGGCCGATGACCAACAGCGTGATCCCCATATAAATGGGGTATTCCAGCGATGTCTTGTGCGGGAAGTAGTTGATGAACACGAACCCCCGCGCCCGATCGATGGTGTGAAACAGCGGGTTCCACGAGAACATGTCGAACATGAACGCGGGCAGGGCGTTGGCCACGAACATCTTGCCGGACGCGATCATGTTGGCGCGCTGATAGATGGTGGTGAACAGCGACACGAAGGTCGGAAACCACGGCTTGATCGCCAGCAGCACCAGCCCCACGGCGACCCCGGTGAACCACGCCAAAAGCAGCATGCCGAACGCCGCAACCGGCTGATGGATGCTGATCGGCGTGAAGGCCACGTGATAGACGAACAGGATCACCGCCATCGACAGCACCTGGATGTAAAGCGAGCCGAGCGCCGAGGCACATATCGCGACGATGGTGTTCATCGGCGCGTGCTGCATCATCGGCGAGGATGGCCCCTCGGACCCGACCACGGCCGCGACCGCCTTGATATGCGTCAGATACAGGAAAATGCCCGACATCATGAACAACAGGAAATCGCCGCGTAGCTTCGCCCCGCGCAGTCCGAGAAGGCTGAACATCAGGTAGAACGCCATCACGATGATCACCGCCGTCGCGATATTGAGCACCAGCGCGATCACCGCGTTGCCATGTCCCTGACGGATGTTGCGGACCGTCGCGTGATAGATCAGTTCCATCAGGACGATGGCGGAACGGGCGCTCGATTTCGGGCGGGCGGTGTGAAACATCGGATCTCTGCCTGACTGCCTGAGCGTTTTGTCCCGGTACGCGCATTCGGGTTTCTTGCGTTCGTCTCGGGATATACCATAGGGGCAATGCGTGATCTATTCATTAAGGGCGCCCCATCGCCCCACCGGACAAAGGAGCGGACATTGGACCATCAGGCACTGACGGCAGAGATGCGGCGGCTGGCCCTCGAGGCCGGCGCGCGGATCATGGAGATTTACGAGGCCGACGATTTCGACGTGAAGGTGAAATCCGACGACAGCCCGGTGACCGAAGCCGACGAGGCCGCCGATGCCAGCATCTCGGCGGGTCTGCGCGCAGCCTTTCCCGACATCCCGCTGGTGACCGAGGAACAGGCGGGGTCGCATACGCAAACCGCGCAGACCTTCCTGATCGTCGATCCGCTGGACGGCACCAGGGAATTCATCAACCGGCGCGGCGATTTCACCGTCAATATCGCCTATGTCGAGGACTGTCTGCCCGCCCGCGGCGTAGTCTATGCCCCCGCGCAGGGGCGCATGTTCTACACCCTGCCGGATGGCACATCCGTCGAAGAGATCGGACCCTTCGACGCGGACACGCCCGGCCCGCAAAACCCGCTCCGCGTCGCGTCGCCCGACAATGACGCGCTGATGGTGGTGGCCAGCAAATCGCACCGCGATCAGGCGACCGACGACTATATCGGCCAATACGCCGTGCGCGACATGAAAAGCGCGGGATCCTCGCTCAAGTTCTGCCTCGTGGCGACGGGCGAGGCCGATCTCTATCCGCGCCTCGGGCGTACGATGGAATGGGACACCGCCGCCGGTCACGCCGTGCTTGCCGGGGCGGGCGGCCATGTCGTGCGGTTCGACGATCACACGCCCCTGACCTACGGCAAGACCGGGTTCGAAAACCCGTTCTTCATCGCCCACGCCCCCGGCGTCGATCTCAAGGAAGGGGCTGCATGAGCGTTCTGGTCGTCATTCCCGCGCGCTATGCGTCCAGGCGCTATCCCGGCAAGCCGCTGGCGCAACTCACGGGCGCGGGGGGTGTCGCGAAATCGCTCATCCAGCGGTCGTGGGAGGCTGCCTGCGCCGTTTCAGACGTGGCGCGGGTGGTGGTGGCCACAGATGACGACCGGATCAGAACGGCATCCGAGGCGTTCGGCGCAGAGGTCGTGATGACCGGCACCGATTGCGCCAACGGCACCGAACGCTGCGCCGAGGCACAGCGCCGACTTGGCGGGGATTACGAGATCGTGGTCAACCTGCAGGGCGACGCGCCGCTGACCCCGCCATGGTTCGTCGAGGATCTCGTCGCGGGGCTGCGCGACGACACCTCGGCCGAGGTCGCCACGCCGGTGCTGCGCTGCGACGGGCGCGCGCTCAACGGGTTTCTGGCGGATCGCGCGGCGGGTCGCGTGGGCGGCACCACGGCCGTCTTCGCGAGAGGCGGGCACGCGCTCTACTTCTCCAAGGAGGTGATCCCCCACACCGCGCAGACCTACGCCGGTGACGCGGCCACACCGGTCTTTCACCATGTCGGCGTCTATGCCTACCGTCCCGCCGCGCTTGCGGCCTATCCCGGCTGGCAAGCCGGCCAGCTGGAAGGGCTGGAGGGGCTGGAACAACTGCGATTTCTGGAAAACGGCCGGCCTGTGCTTTGTGTCGAGGTGGCCGCGCGCGGACGCCAGTTCTGGGAGCTGAACAACCCCGAGGACGCGCCCAAACTCGAAGAGATGATGCGCCAGATGGGACTGGATTGAGGCCGGGCTGGGGTTGGGTTGCCACCGGCAGGCACCCTGACCCGGCCGCCCGGCGCAAAAACGCAGCGAGTTGTCGCGATTGGCGGACTGAGACGAGGCCATGCATGATGTAAAATTTCCAGGCAGGGAAGGACGCGCATGACCGACACGATCGGACACACCCTTGATGGCCGGGAGGCCGAGGCCGGTCAGACCATCTGGGAGGTCGCGCAGGGTCGCGGCCTGAAGATCCCGCATCCGTGCCACAAGCCGGAGAAGGGCTGCCGCCCGGATGGCAATTGGCGGGAGGGTGCCGGCGTCTGCCCCTATTGCGGCGTCGGCTGTCAGATCTCGTTCAAGGTCAGGGATAAATACTCACTTTTCCCGGCGTTCAGTCAAATAGATTGCGCAGGGATTCCAGGGCGCGATCCTCGACCTGATCCCTGATCGCACCCTCGAGGCTCTGGCCCTCCTGCGCGTCAAGATCGAGCCGTTCGCGCAGTTCGCGTTCCAGCCGCCTTTCTGTCTTGTCCTCAAGCTCCTGGCGTTCCTGTCGCAGGTTCAGATCCAGCGCGCGTTCCAGATCGGGCGTGATGCGCGGATCGGCCCAGGCCCCGCGAATGCGCACCGGGATGGCAAGGCCGCGGCTGGTCTCGCCCGCCAGCAGGACCGGCGTGAACAGGTAATCGATATCGCGCGCCCCCAGCCCGATGCGCCCTTCCCCTTCGGCCCGGGCCAGTGGCAGCCGCACGGCAAGATCGCGATTGTAGAGATTGCCGTCCTCCATGGTGAAACTGGCGCTCATCTCGTCGAACACGGTTGTCCCGCCGGTCACGTCGCCCGCCCGCATCAGCCGGTCCAGATCGATGCCGGAGATCACCCCGCGCCCGGTGCCGATCCGCCCCTCGCCCGACAGCGAGTTCATGATCTCGTGCACCGACTGGCCGACGCCCAGAAACTGCACGTTTCCGCCGCCGGTGGCCGCAAACCGCGTGA
>JAWLFT010000007.1:0-41075 GCA_041685435.1 Roseovarius sp. | reverse complement strand
TCCGCCCCTCGCCCGACAGCGAGTTCATGATCTCGTGCACCGACTGGCCGACGCCCAGAAACTGCACGTTTCCGCCGCCGGTGGCCGCAAACCGCGTGATGCCCATGGCGTCCGACAGGAACCGTTCCAGATCGACATCCTCGGCCGTCAGATCGCCGCCCACCGACAGGCCCGAGCGGTTGTTGGCGACAAATTCGCCCGTGACCCGACCGTCATAGGCGCGCACCTCTTGCAGGCCGACCACCGCACGCGACCGGTCCAGCGTGATCCGAAGACGTGTCGCACCAAGCGTCAGATCGCCCAGATCGATTCTGTCGGCGCTCAGCCCCACCGTGCCATTGGCCAGTGCCAGAGCGCGCGCATCGATGGGCGCACGGGACCAGCCACCGTCGCTCCCGCCGCCATCGCCCCCACCGCCATTGCCGGGGCCGCCACCGTCGCCTGCACCGGCCAGTTGCGACAGGTCCAGCGCCCCGGCATCAAGCTGCGCGTCGATGCGCGGCAGATCCCCCGACAGATCGACATCGACGGTGCCGGAGATCGCGTTGCCCCCCAGATCCAGCGCGAGATCGCGCAAGCTGACCTGCCGCGCCTCGGTCAGCGTGACATCCGCGCCGCCTTTCAGGCGTCTGCCGAAATCCTCGGGCATCGGGGCCGCGCGCATGCCGAGCGCCGCCAGAAAGGCCCGCGTATCCGCCAGATCGAGATCGAGCCGCCCTTGCGCCTCAGGGGCAGCCCCGGCGCGCCCGTCAAAGGTGACGCGCCCGCCCGGCCCGTCGACGCGCGCCACCACCGGCGTGACCGCGCCGTCAAGGAACGCGCCCAGCCGGTCGACATGCCCGGCGACGCTGACCGGCGCACCGGCCTGCCGCAAGACCGCCTCGAAGGTGGCGCGGCCCTCGTAATCGGGCCAGCGCAGGTCGAAATCCATGTCGCGGAGAACCTGCGCAGCGCCGCTGCCATGATCGGTATGGCTCAGCGACGCCCCGGTGATCAGCGCCCGGTCGAGGGTCAGCGCCAGCCGGTTCGATGTTGCCGGCTCTGCGCTGTCGGACTGACCGGAGGGGGCCACACCATCGACCCCGAGATCCCAGTTCACGCGCCCGTCCGCGGCCCGCTCCAGCCGGATCTGCGGCCCGACGATCTCCAGCCCGGTGATGCGGATCTCGCCGCGCAGCAGCGGCAACGGGGCCACGCCGATCTTCAGGCTGTCGGCGCGCAGCATCGGCCCTGCGTCGGACCAGTCGGCATTGGCCACCTCGGCGGCGCCGGTGGACACGCCGAGAACCGGATGAAGGCTCAGCGTCGTCTCGCCCGACAGGGTGACGGCGCGGCCCGTCGCGTCCGACAACCGGTCGGCGGCGATCTGCGCGATCCGCTCGCTCGGCAGGAACAGCACCGCCCCGACCATGACAGCCGCCATCACGACGACCGCCCCGATCAGCCGAAAGATCCACCGCATGCGTCTGTTCCCTTGCCCGACATCGCACCCGCGATCCTAGTCGCGTGGCCGCAGCGGCGGCAACCGGTTTCGTCGACCGCGCGCGGCGGGCCGGCTCTATCGGTTATGTCGTCTCAGCCATCGCTGCCACTCGACCGACGAGCCGCGAAACACGTTGATATCCACGCCGCCCGCCACGCCCGCCACGATCCCGGTGCCGGTATATTGCCAGAAAACCCAAGGCTGGCCGGGATAGACCCCCTCGGGTGTGCGCGCCACCGACCGCAGCCAGAACGCGGCGGAGACTTCGCCGATCCCGGTCTGCGCGTAAAACTCGGGCGTGGTGTAGATGATCGGGCGCGTCCCGTAGTGACGCTCGACGATGTCGAGAAAGATGCGCACCTGTCGGCGCACCTCGGCCCCCTGCGGACGCGTTGTGCAGGTGGGCGAGAACGGATTCCATTCCAGATCCAGCACCGGCGGCAGGGCCGTGCCCCGGCGCGGCACGTTGCGGATGAACCAGCGCGCCTGTACCTCCGGATCGGTGCAGAAATAATAGAAATGATAAGCCCCGCGCGGCACGCCCTCGCGCGCAGCGAGCTGCCAGTTGCGATCGAATTGCGGATCCTTCAGATCGCCGCCTTCGGTCGCCTTGATATAGGCGAAGGCCACGCCCGACAGGCGCACGCGCCGCCAGTCGATCTCATCCTGGAACCGGGCCACGTCGATGCCGTGCACCGGATAGCTGGCCGGGCCACGCGGCCCGAAATCGACCGGATCGTAATCGCCGAACGGCGCCGCGAGGACCGGCAGGGCGGCAAGCAGGAAAACAACCGACAGGATTCGCAGCATGATTGACCTCCATCACGAAGCATGTGCTCCGGTCTATTCGGTCTGCTGCGCCCGGTCAGCACATATCTGGGCGGTTGCACAACTTTGGCGTGCCCCGTCGCGGCTCAGGCGAGGGTCATGCGGGGCGCTTTGCAGAAAGCATCAGGTTGTTGGCAGGCATCTCCACGGTCCGGAACGGGTGCAGACCCTGCGCCTCCATCCAGCTTCTGACCTCGGCCACGTCCTTGTAGCCGAGATCGGGATCCTGGGCCTTGAGGCTGGCGTGAAACCGGGCGTCGCCTTCAGATGTCGCGCGGCCCCCGCGCAGGAAGGGGCCATAGACCGCAAAGACGCCGTCGGGGGCGAGGGCGTGCGCGGCCTCTCTGATGACGCTTTGCGCCTCGTCCGCGCTGATGAGATGCAGCAGGTTCACGAGAACGATCAGCGCCTGCCCGGCATGCCGCGCGCCCCAGCCCGCCTCGGTCGCATCCAGCGGAATCGCCGCATGCAGATTTGGCAGGCCGGCCGCAGTTGCATGCGCCTCGATGCTGGCGCGGCGATCCGCGTCAACCTCCGACGGCTGCCAGTCGAGACCGGGCATCGCGCGGGCGAAGGTCGCGGCGTGCTGCCCGGTCCCGCTGGCCAGTTCCAGCGCGCGGCCCGCGCGGGGCGCGACCTCGCGCAAGGCCTCCGTTATGGCGGCGGCGTTACGCTCGGCGGCGGGGGCATGCATCCGCGCATCCTCGCCCGCATGCGCGACAGAGGCGTTTGGCGGCAAGGTGCGGCGGGGGGTCATGTCAGCCCTCTTCGGTGCGGTCGGTGGCCGGCGGCGGCGCCGGTGTCAGGGCCGCCAGCCGCGCGTAGAGCGCGTCGTTCATCGTGTGCTCGAGGGCCGCGAGCGACGGCGCGATCTGCTCTGCCGAGCGGCCCGAAATCAGCGGCACGGGGCCAGCAGGGTGGCGCGCGGCCCATGCGACGGCCAGCGTCGCGGGATCCGTGCCAAGTTCCTCCGCGATCTCGGTCAGAGCCACGGCGGCGTCGCGCATCCAGTCCTGCCCGTAGCGGATCGCGTACCGTTCGTTGCCGGTCAGCCGCCCGGTTTCGCCCCGCGCATACTTGCCGGTCAGAAGCCCTCCGGCCAGCGGCGAATACCCGGCCACGACCATGCCCTCTGCGGTGGCCATGGGCAGGATCTCGACCTCGGCCTGTCGCTTCACGAGGCTGTACATCGGCTGCAGGATCGAGATCGTCAGATCGAGGCGCTCGGCGATGCCGGCGGCCTTCATCACCTGCCACGCCGCGAAATTCGACAGACCCACATGGCGGATCAGCCCGCGCGACTTGAGATCGGCAAAGGTCTCCATCGTCTCCGCAAGGGGCGTCTCGGGATCGAACCGGTGCAGATAAAGGATATCCACGTGATCCATCCCGAGCCGCTGGCGCGAGGTGTCGAACTGCGACAGGATATTGTCGCGCCCCGCGCCGCCAGTATAGCCCGCCTTGGTGGCGATCACCAAGCGGTCGCGATCCGCGGCGGCAAAGCGACCGAGAAACGTCTCCGCTGCGCCATCGGTGTAAAGGTTCGCGGTGTCGAAATGGGTGATCCCCGCCTCAAGGCAGGCATCATACATGGCACGCGACGCGGCCTCATCCGCCGCATCACCGAATTGCATCGTGCCGAACGCAAAGCGGCTGGCGGGGGTTCCATCGGGGGAGCTGATCTGTGTTTTCATGGCGCAGACATTGCCACGGGGACGCGGCGAAGGAAACAGGGCACGCAGCTATCGCCCGCGCACCTTGCGAAAGCACAGGATCCGGCCGCAGGACGGCCCCGGATCATAGGTCAGCCCCGAGGCGGACATGCAATCGACGATGCGCTGCACGACCGTATCGGGATAGCGTCCGGGGTGAAGCTCCATCATCACGCTGCGCACATGCGCGGGCCACGGGGCGTCAAAGAGATGCGCCTCGGCCCCTTCGATATCCATGATCACCACCTGCGGGCGCACGCAACGCAACAGCCCGTCGAGACCGAGCGCGGGCACATCGACCCGCCGCGCGGCGGCGCTCGCCGCGTCGGCGATGCGACCCGCCCAGAAGCTTTTGGCGCCGTCAAAGGCGATCGGCGCCTCGGCATCCTCGCGGCCCGCCACGGCCCCGTGCAACAGCGTCGCGGAGCCGTAGCCGTTGCGATCCAGATTGCCGCGGATCACCGGCAGCATCGCGGGGTTGGCCTCGACGCAGGTGACGTTTTCCGCGCCGACCACGCGGGCGCAGAGCCCGGCGATGTAGCCGATCCCCGCCCCCAGCTCGAGCACGCGGTGCCCCGCGCGCAGACGCATCGCGGCTGCACGCGCCTCTGGTCCCTCGTAGGTGCCGGCCGCCAGCTTGCCGGCGATGCGGGCATTCAGCAGCGCATCGGGCACCACAATCCGCAGCCCTTCAATCTCGTACTCTGCCATGCCCGCGCCGACCCTTGCTTGATTCCGCAGGGCCAAACCCCTAGACCACACTCGATCAAGACGGGGGTTTGGGCAATGCTGCTCTTTGTGGGTCTAGGCAATCCGGGCGCGAAATATGCGCAGAACCGGCACAATATCGGTTTCATGGCCGTAGACGCGATCGCCGCCGATCACGGGTTCGGCCCATGGCGCGCCAAGTTTCAGGGGCAGGTGTCCGAGGGCGTTCTGGCGGGCGAGAAGGTCGTCCTGCTCAAGCCCGCGACCTTCATGAATCTCAGCGGGCAATCGGTGGGCGAGGCGGCGCGGTTCTACAAGCTCGAAGTGTCGGACGTGATCGTGTTCCATGACGAGCTGGACCTCGCCCCCGGCAAGCTGCGCGTCAAGCAGGGCGGCGGGCATGCGGGCCATAACGGGCTGCGCTCGATCCAGTCGCATCTGGGGGCCGATTACATGCGCGTGCGGCTCGGGATCGGGCATCCCGGCCACAAGGACCGCGTCTCGCACTACGTGCTGCAGGATTTCGCCAAGGCCGACGGCGGATGGCTCGACGACATGATGCGCGGGATCGCCGACGGGGCGCCGTGGCTGGCCGAGGGCAAGCCCGACCGCTTTCAGAACGCCGTGGCGCAGCGCATGGCACCCGCGCGCCCGGCAAAACCGAAAAAGCCCGCGCCCGACACCCCTCCTGACACCGCCCCTGCGCCCGAAACCGCCGCGGACGCGCCAGAGCCTGCCTCCGAGGTCGATCGCAGCCCATTGCAGCGGCTGATCGACAAATTCCGGTGAGCCACGGGCGGTGATCCGCTTGCGCTTGTGTGTCAGGACGCTATGGTTTGCCCGGATGAGGTGCCAGCCTGCGCCCAGCCAGTCCTTGCCGCGATACCAGACAGAAGGGTGCGCCATGACATTCATCGCCATGAACCGGTTTCAGGTCAAACCCGGCCATGAGGCCGCGTTCGAGCGCATGTGGGCCGAGCGTGAAAGCCACCTTGGCAGCGTTCCGGGGTTCCGCGAGTTCCGCCTGCTCAAGGGCCCCGAGGGCGAGGGGCACAGGCTGTATTCCAGCCATGTGATCTGGGACAGCCGCGCGGCCTTCGACGCCTGGACGAAATCCGAGGCCTTCCGCGCGGCGCACAAGGATGCGGGCAACCAGTCGACCCGCGACGCCTTGGTCGGGCCACCGGAATTCGAGGGGTTCGAGACGGTTCTCGAAGAAAACTGAGCGCGGCAAACGCTGACACGTGACCGAAAGGAATATCGGTATGGAGATGGAGAAATCAGTCAATGTTCTCGGCGGGACGCTTGCGCTTTGTTCCGACGAGCCGCTGACCGGATTCTTTCGGGACGGGCATTGCAATACCTGCGCCGAGGATCAGGGCAGCCATACGGTCTGCGCGCTGATGACCGAGGAATTTCTCGCCTATTCGAAATATGTCGGCAACGATCTGAGCACACCGCGCCCGGAATTCGGGTTCCCGGGGCTGAAGCCCGGCGATCAGTGGTGCGTCTGCGCCGGGCGTTTCCTGCAGGCCCATGACGAGGGCTGCGCGCCGCAGGTGCGGCTGCAAGCGACCCATATCCGCGCGCTGTCGATCGTGCCGATCGAGGTGCTTAAGAAACACGCCTCGGTGTAAGCCGCGCTCAGTCGGTCGCCTGCGCTCCTTGCAGCCGCAAGAACAGGCTTTCCTCGTCATCGTTGCGAAAGAACGGCACCGAGGCGGGCGGCGTGCGATCATGCGCGCGGGCCGTGACCTCGGCCAGAACCACCTCCGTGATGAAGGGCAGATCGAAGCGGCGCACGTCTGCCAGTGGGATCCATTGCAGATGGCTGAGCTCCTCGCAGGCATCCGAAAAATCGTCCGGATCGCCGACAAGCGCCTCGGCATGCACCAGAAAGAACCGTGCGTCGAACCGGCGCGGGCGACCGGGCGGCGTGATCGCGCGAAACACGAATTGCAGCGGATCGGCCACCGGCACGAGGTCGCGCGCGGCAAACCGCGCCCAGTCCTCCGGCACCCGACCCGGCCACCGACCGGGCGTGCCAAGCGCCTGACCCGTCTCCTCGAACAATTCGCGCACCGCCGCGGCGGCAAGCGCATTGGCGATGTCGCCGTCGCAATCCTCGCACAGACGCTCGGCGCAAAGCGGCGACAACGGACGGGCCAGCGGTACATCGGCGTCTCCGGCATCCACCGCGCCACCGGGAAAGACGAACTTGTCGGGCATGAAGGCGGCCGTCTTGCCGCGCTGGCCCATCAGGACATGCGGACGTTCGGGATCGCGCAGGACGATCACCGTGGCCGCATCCCGCAGGGCTGTCTTGTCGATATCGGTCATCGCCGCCTTCCCTGCCTGCACGGCTCAGCGGTCCTCGCCGAAGCCATGCATGAATCGCGCCCATTGAAAGGCCACGATGGCTCCCTTCAACCGAGGCAGAAGATAAAGCGATAAGGCGACCGTGCCAACGCCGAATATGGTGAACAGCACCAGAGGCTCGGGGCGGAACTGTGTGAATGTCACATGCAACCCGGGCGCCATGAGATGCCCGACGAGCAGGATCGTCAGATAGGCGGGGCCGTCATCGGCGCGGTGATGGCTCAGATCCTCGCGGCAGACCGAGCAGGCCTCGCGCACCTTGAGGTAGCTGCGCAGGATCGGCCCCTTTCCGCAGTTCGGACATTTGCGGGAAAAGCCCTTGCGCAGGGCGGGCCACAGGGGGCGGTCGGTCTGAGCGGTGGTATCGGTCATGGCACTGGCCTCTTGATGATGTGCCCGGAGCGTGCGGGCGCGGACGGCGCGTTGTAAGGTGACAGCCTGTCCTTGCGGCGCGATGTCGCAAATCCTTGTATGCGACCTGCATAACATCACGCCCTCTGCGACGGAAGATTGAGCAGTATGCGTATCACGAAGCAGCAACCGTCCGATAGGGGGCGTTGCCCAAGATCACGCTCGGCATTCAGAACAGGAGACTTGAACGATGAACAACATCATTTGGACAGCGGGTCTGGCCACGGCCATCACCCTTGGCGCATTCACCGAGGCGCAGGCCGAAAGCCACAAGCGCGGCGGCCATCAGGGCGGCATGGCAATGCAGCATAGTTTCGAGGATCTTGATGCCGACGGCGATGGCAGCATCACGCCAGAGGAAATGGCGGGCCACATGCAGGCGCGTTTCGAAGGGGCCGACAGCGATGGCGACGGTGTGCTCTCGCGCGAGGAACTGGTGGCGCGCATGATGGAACGCCAGGAAGAGCGCATGGGCCGACGCGCCGACCACATGATCGAACGTCATGATGCCAATGGCGACGGCATGCTGAGCATGGACGAGATGCGCGCCGACCATCAGGGCCGGATGTTCGAGCGCCTCGACACTGATGGCGACGGGGCGATCAGCGAAGCGGAATTCGACGCCATGCAAGAGCGGCACGGCGGCAGGACCCATGGCATGAACGGCCGCAACACCGGCGAGTAACGACGCAGGAGGCCCGCCCTCCGCGCCTCTCTGGTCAAGCGTGCGGCGTGCAGATACCCTGACTGATGATGCGTATGCCGTTCGATGCCAGTGAGGATCTGCCCGACGAGGACCTTCTCGCGCGCTTTGCGGGTGGCGACGCGGCGGCGGCGCGTATCCTGACCCTACGATTGACACCGCGTGTGATGGCGCATGCCTGGCGTCTTCTGGGCAACCGGGCCGAGGCCGAGGACGTCACCCAAGAGGCGATGCTGCGGCTGTGGAAACAGGCGCCTGCTTGGCGCGACGGCGAGGCGAAGGTGACCACCTGGCTCTACCGCGTGGTGGCCAATCTCTGCATCGATCGCCAACGGCGGGCACGCGGCGGGACGCTGACGCTCGACGCGATCCCGGAGCCTGCAGACGATCGCGCCAGCGTGACCGAGGCAATGCAGGACCGCGCCCGCGCCGAGGCGCTGCAGGCGGCGCTGAATGCGCTGCCGGCCCGACAAAGGCAGGCGGTGGTGCTGCGCCATATCGACGGGCTGTCGAACCCCGAGATCGCCGAGGTCATGGAGATCACGGTCGAGGCGGTCGAAAGCCTGACCGCGCGGGGCAAACGCGCGCTGCAGGCCATGCTCGCCGAACGAAAAGAGGAGTTGGGATATGCCGATGAAATCTGACGATCACGACCATGCCGCCCTCGAGGCCTTTTTTCATGCGGCGCGCCGCACCGCGCCCGCTCCGTCCGAGGATATGTTGGCGCGTGTTCTGGCGGATGCTGAAACGGTCCGGACGGCCGCGCAGGTCCGCAGGCCAGGAACGGCCCGACGCGCGCGGCTTCGGGACCGGCTCGGCGGCTGGCCGGCCATGGCGGGACTGGCGACGGCGACGCTGGCGGGGCTGTGGATCGGTGCGGCCCTGCCTGCGCGCATCACCGGCGACGACGCGCCGGCCTATATCGTCGATATCACACCCGAAATGGCCTTCGATCTCGCCGGCGGGGGGTATTGATGGCAGACCAGACGCCCGCACCCCGCGAGGGCCGGATGATGCGCATCCTGCTGGTGACCTCGCTTGCGCTCAACCTGCTTGTCGTGGGGCTGGCGGCTGGCTGGGCGCTGCGCCATGCGGGCAGCGCGCATCCGGCGCGGCTCGACATGGCGGGCGGGCCGCTGACCCGCGCGCTCAGCCACGAAGACCGCCGCGAGATCGGGCAACGGATGCGCCAGGCCTGGCGCGCGGCGGATGGCGGGCGCGCGGATCTGCGCACAAGCTATGACGCGCTGGTGGCCGATCTGCGCGCCGTGCCCTTCGATCCCGCGCAGGTCTCCGCGCGGATGCGGCAGCACCGTGAACGCTTTGCCATGCGATTCGAAATGGGGCAGGACGTGCTCGTCCGGCATCTGTCGACGATGAGCGATGCCGATCGCCGCGCCTATGCCGACCGTCTCGAGGACCGCATCAACGCCTATCGTGCGGCGCGCAATCAGACCCGCGCGGACTGAAACGCAAAACACGGCCACCAACGCCCGGGGCCGCGTTCCACGGTATCACACAGCAGGGACACAGGCGCTCAGGCCTCTTCGACGGCCTCTGCCTCGGCGGCCTCGACCGATGCCTCGCCGTCTTCCTCGTCCTCGTCTTCCTGCGACCTGAGCGCGGAGGGCGCCGAGATGTTGCAGATCACGAAGTCACGATCGATGGTCGGCTTGGCGCCCGCCGGCAGATCGACCATCGAGATGGTCATCGTATCGCCGATATTTTCCATCTTCGTCAGATCCACGACGATCTTTTCCGGGATATCCCCGGCGGTCACCACAAGCTCGATCTCGGGGCGCACGATCGCCAGGACGCCGCCCTTGCGCAGTGCCTTGCACTCTTCCTCGCCCTGAAACTCGATCTGGATGAACAGGTTGATCTTGGTCGTGCGGCGCAGACGCATGAAATCGACATGCGTCGGAAGATCCCGGACGATATCGCGCTGCACCTCGCGGCAGATCACCCGGACATCCTCGTGGCCGTCGATCTTGAGGTTGAAAAGCGTCGACTTGAATCGACCCGCTTTCAGCTTCTTGATCAGGGCATTGTAGGGCATCTGGATCGGCAGCGGATCGGTATCGCCCCCGAACACGATCCCAGGAACCAGGTGCGCACGGCGCACCGCACGAGCGGCGCCCTTGCCCGTCCCCGTGCGTGCCTGGGCGTGAAGATCAGGAATTTCTCCAGCCATGTTGAATTCTCCATCTATTGGCGCGGGGTGCCTCCAAGGCTGTCACCCCACATGAAGCCCGGCTGATAGACCACGCCACCGCGCTTGAAAAGGCCCGAATCAGATCGCTTCCGGTTTCTTCCCGGCAAGACCACTTAAAAGCAACGCCCTGTGCCGGGCACTACTCCCACCCGTCGGCGAACTCCTTGGGCACCATCAGCACATCGCGATCGAGATCGTGCACGTCGCGCCGCCCGCACAGACCCATCGAGGTATCAAGCTCGCGGTAGATCACCTCCAGCGCGCGGGTCACGCCTTTCTCGCCCATGGCGCCCAGCCCGTAGGTCCACGCGCGCCCGATATAGGTGCCCTTCGCCCCGAGGCTCAGCGCCTTGAGCACGTCCTGACCCGACCGGATGCCGCTGTCGAGATGCACCTCGATCCTGTCGCCCACGGCATCCATGATCGCCGGCAGCGCGCGGATCGCCGAGATCGCCCCGTCAAGCTGCCGCCCGCCATGATTGGACACGATGATCGCATCCGCCCCCACGTTGAGCGCCTCGGCAGCGTCCCGCGGATCCATGATCCCCTTGATGATCAGCGGCCCGTCCCACATCTTGCGGAATTGACGGATACGGTCCCAGTCGAGCGCCTGATCGAAAGCCTCGGAGGTCCACGTGCTCAGCGACGAAGGGTCCGTCACGCCCTTGGCATGGCCCACGATATTGCCGAAAGACCGCCGCTTGGTGCCCAGCATGCCAAGACCCCAGCGGACCTTGGTCATCATGTTGGCGATGCTTGCAGGGGTCAGCTTGGGCGGTGCGCTCAGCCCGTTCTTGAGGTCCTTGTGCCGCTGCCCCAGCAACTGCAGATCGACCGTGATCATCGCCGCAGAGCATTTGGCGTCCTTCGCCCGGTCGAACAGCCGCTGCATGAAATCGTCGTCCTTGAGGGTGTAGACCTGCATCCAGAACGGTTTTGTCGTGTGTTCGGCCACATCCTCGATCGAGCAGATCGACATGGTCGACAGGGTGAAGGGCACGCCGAAGTTTTCCGCCGCCCGCGCCGCCTTGATCTCGCCATCGGCATGCTGCATGCCGGTCAGCCCGACCGGCGCCAGCCCCACCGGCATCGCCACGTCCTGCCCGATCATCTGACTGGCCACATTGCGGCCCGTCATGTCGATCGCGACACGCTGTTTCAGGTGGATCCTGTCGAAATCGGAGGTGTTCTCGCGAAAGGTCTGCTCGGTCCAGCTGCCGGATTCCGCATAATCGTGAAACATCCGGGGCACACGCCGCGCATATATCTCCTTGAGATCCTGAATATTCGTGATGACCGGCATATGATCCCTCCCTCGATTGCATGAAAGCGTTACCGCTTTACGCTTCATCACACAATAACCTCTTGTGTCGCAGGAAAAACCGGGGACTGGTAGGACTTGATCTGTGCTTGGGCACAGGGAGACAGGGCGCGGAAGGTTCCCCATAAAACGGGGCGCGCCTTCTGTGGCGCGCCCTTCCGATATTGCCGTCTCGGCCCGGATCAAGCCTCTGACTTGATCTCGATCCGTTTGGTACCGTTCGTGGCCTGTGCTATCTTGGGCAGGGTCACGGTCAACTCGCCATTGGCAAACCTAGCCTCGACGTTGTCCTCGTCGATCTCGTAGCCAAGCGGGATCTGCCGTGCGAACCGCCCGACGAAGCGTTCCGATACGCGGCGGTCCTGATCCTCGTTTTCGACCTTGCGTTCCCCGCTCAGCGTGAGGACACTGTCCTTCAGCGTCACGTCCACGTCCTGTTCGCTCAGACCCGGTACTTCGGCATCGACGCGAACGTGATCCTCGGCATCGGTGACATCGACCCTGGGCCATCCGCCAAAGCCGTCGAGCGCCCACAGATCGCGCCCGAACTCGCGCGACGCGGTCTCAAACAGGCGGTTCATCTCGGTATGCAACAGCGAAAAGGGATCGCGCTCGACAGGCATATTTGCCGGGCTGCGGGTGTTCCATGGTATCAATGATCTCATGTTCATCGCTTCCCTCCTTTCCTGTTCGAGTGATTGGGTGGGGCCACCATAATGGGCAGTGCCACCACCCCTTTCGTCTGCTACAAGTGATTGAGACACCTCACTGTCAAGACGGCGAGAGAATTTTTGTTTTTTCTTTTCAGAACCTTGATGTGGTCACGTCCGATGCGCTCCGGCTGCCAGACCGGCCACGAAATCGATCACTTCCGGCACCGGCCCGCCCTTTGCAATCTCCGCGACGATGGCCGAGCCCACGACACAGCCATCGGCCACACCGGCGATCACCTGCGCCATCTCGGGATTGCGGATGCCAAACCCCACCACGACGGGAAGATCGGTCCGGGCCTTGATCCGGGCCACCTCGGGGCCGACATCGCCCGCCTCGGCCGAGGCCGCACCGGTAATCCCGGTGATCGACACATAATAGACAAAGCCGCTGGTATTCTCCAGCACCTTGGGCAGACGCTTGTCATCGGTCGTCGGCGTCGCCAGCCGGATGAAGTTCAGCCCCGCTTTCGACGCGGGAATGCAAAGCTCGTCATCCTCTTCGGGCGGCAGATCGACCACGATCAGCCCGTCGATGCCCGCCGCCGTCGCATCCGTCAGAAACCGCTCGACACCCCAGCTGTAGATCGGGTTGTAATAGCCCATCAGCACGATCGGCGTCACATCGTCGGCCTCGCGAAACCGGCGCGCCATCTGCAGGGTCTTTTCCAGCGTCATGCCACCGGCCAGCGCCCGCTGCCCGGCCAGCTGGATCGTCGGGCCGTCGGCCATCGGATCGGTGAACGGCACGCCCAGCTCGATCACGTCGACACCCGCGCCGGGCAGGCCCTTCATGATCTCGAACGAACGCTCGAAATCCGGATCGCCGGCCATGATATAGGACACGAAGGCCTTCTTTCCGGCGGCTTTCAGCTCTGCGAACCTGGTGTCGATGCGGGTCATGGGGGCGGTGTCCTTCCGATGCGTTCCGCCGGGTTTGGCGCAAAGCGCGACCGAAATCAATGCCCGGCTTGACCTTGCCCCGCCCGAGCCCGTAGATGCCCGCAATTCACCGCATGGAGGGCGTCAGATGGGCTTCAGGATGGGTATCGTCGGCTTGCCCAATGTCGGCAAATCGACGCTGTTCAACGCGCTCACGCGCACAGCGGCGGCGCAGGCCGCGAATTTTCCCTTCTGCACGATAGAGCCAAACGTGGGCGAGGTCGCGGTGCCCGATGCGCGGCTCGACCGGCTGGCGGCGATCGCGCAATCCAAACAGATCGTGCCCACCCGCATGACCTTCGTCGATATCGCCGGTCTGGTAAAGGGCGCGTCGCGCGGCGAGGGCCTGGGCAACCAGTTTCTGGCCAATATCCGCGAGGTCGACGCCATCGCCCATGTGCTGCGCTGCTTCGAGGACGGCGATGTCGCGCATGTCGAGGGCCGCGTCGATCCGGTCGCCGATGCCGACGCGGTCGAAACCGAACTGATGCTCGCCGATCTTGACAGCATCGAAAAGCGCCGCGCAGGTCTCTCGCGCAAGCTGAAAGGCGGCGACAAGGAGGCCGTGCAGGCCGACCGCCTGCTGATGCAGGCCCAGAGCGCCCTCGAGGACGGCAAACCCGCGCGCACCGTCGAGATCGACGCCGACGACCTCAAGGCATGGCGGATGCTGCAACTGCTGACCTCAAAGCCGGTGCTCTACGTCTGCAATGTCGAAGAGGCAAACGCGGCCACCGGCAACGCCCATTCCGAGGCCGTGGCGCGGATGGCCGCCGATCAGGGCGCCGCCTCGGTGGTGATCTCGGCCCAGATCGAGGAAGAGATCAGCCAGCTTGACGCCGACGAGGCCGCGATGTTCCTCTCCGAGATGGGTCTGGACGAGGCCGGGCTCGACCGGCTCATCCGCGCGGGCTACGACCTCTTGCATCTTGAAACGTACTTCACCGTCGGCCCGAAAGAGGCCCGCGCCTGGACCGTGCCCGCCGGCACCACGGCGCCGAAAGCGGCCGGGGTGATCCACGGCGATTTCGAGCGCGGCTTCATCCGGGCCGAGACCATCGCCTATGACGATTTCGTCACTCTTGGCGGCGAACAGAAGGCCAAGGATGCCGGCAAGATGCGTGCCGAGGGCAAGGGGTACATCGTCAAGGATGGCGACGTGCTGCATTTCCTGTTCAACACCTGACGCGTCCCGCACGGCCAGAACCGCCTGCCTCCGCATTCATCTTTCCAGAAATACTCCCGCCGGAGGCGCGGTTCAGCGTCCGGGCGCGGTCTTTTGACGGGCCGTGCTGTCAAGCTGCCCCGCCGCAAGCGCCGACGCGGCGATCATGACGCTCGCCGTGCCCAGCATCAGCGGCAGCCCGCCCGCCTGATAACTCAGCCCCGACAGCACCGTGCCCACAAGCCGCCCGCCGGCATTGGCCATGTAGTAAAAACCCACATCCATCGTCACCCGCTCGGCTTGGGTGAAGGCGAGGATCAGGTAGGAATGCAGCGCGGAATTCACCGCAAAAAGCGCGCCAAAGATCAAAAGCCCTACGACCAGAACCCCCGTCAGCCACGCCTGCGGCCCGTCCGCCAGCAGTGCGGCCAGCGTCAGCCCCACCGGCACCGAAAGCAGCGCCAGCGCCCAGCCCCTTGCAGCACGGATCAGCGCGCCCTCGGGCCGGCTGCGCGCCCGCAAGAGGCGCGGCGCGCTTGCCTGCACCGCCCCGTAGAGGATGATCCAGCCCGCCATGAAACAGCCGATCAGAAAGAACGCCGCGCGATTGCCCACCTCGGACCCGTCCGACAGCACCGCGTAGAAATAGACCGGGATGCCCACCACGAACCACACGTCGCGCGCGCCGAACAGGAACACGCGCGCCACGCTCAGCCAGTTCACATTGGCCGACCTTGAAAACACCTCGGCGAATTTCACGCCGGGGCTCCCCGCGGGCAGCCCCGGCGGCATCGCCCATGCGACGCCCGCAAGGATCACCGCCAGCACGCCCGCCATCGCCCAGACCGATCCGGCAAACCCGAGCGTGGCCAGCAGCGCCGCGCCCAGCAGGAACCCCACACCCTTCACGGCGTTCTTCGACCCGGTCAGGGCGGCGACCCAGAGAAACAGCCCGCCTTCGATCGTGGGTGCCAGCAGCTTGACCGCCGATTTCGAGGACATCTTGGCCAGATCCTTGGCCACGCCCGACGCGCCCTGCACCACCATCACGTAGGCGACCGACAGCGCGACGGTCCATGACGGGTCGAGCTGCGCCAACGCCACCAGCGCCACCACCTGCAAGCCGAGGCCTGCGTAAAGCGTCGCGGTCAGCCCGAACCGGGCCGCGATCCAGCCCGCCGCAAGGTTCGTGATCATCCCCGCGATCTCGTAGAGGACGAAGAGATAGGCCAGTTGCACCGGCGAGAAGCCGAGCGTGTGGAAATGCAGCAGCACCAGCATCCGCAGCGCGCCGTCGGTCAGCATGAAGGCCCAATAGGCCGCCGTGACGGCGATATACGCGGACAACCCCTCGGGCCGGTGCGTCACGCCTCTGCCCCGACCATCAGCGCCACATCGACCAGCCGGTGCGCGTAGCCCATCTCGTTGTCGTACCACGCATAGACCTTCACCTGCGTGCCGCCCGTCACCATGGTCGAGGGGGCATCGACGATCGCCGAGCGGGTGTCATTGGTGTAATCCGCGCTGACCAGCGGCCGCGTCTCGTAGCCCAGGATACCCGCGAGCGGACCCTCGGCGGCGGCCTTGAACAGCGCGTTCACCTCGTCCACGCTGGTCTCGCGATCCATCTCGAACACGCAGTCGGTCAGCGAGGCGTTCAGCAGCGGCACGCGCACAGCATGGCCGTCGATCCGTCCCGTCAGCTCGGGATAGATCAGCGTGATCGCCTTGGCGCTGCCCGTCGTCGTGGGGATCAGCGAATTCAGGGCCGACCGCGCCCGCCGCAAATCCTTGGCGGGCCGGTCCACCATGGTCTGCGTATTGGTCACGTCATGGATCGTGGTGATCGATCCGTGCCGGATGCCCAGCCCCTCATGCAGCACCTTGACCACCGGCGCGAGGCAATTGGTGGTGCAACTCGCCGCGGTCACGATTCGGTGCTGCGCCGGATCGTAGATTGCGTGATTGACGCCATAGACGATGTTGGCCGGATTGCCGTCCTTGATGGGCGCCGAGACAACGACCCGCTTCACATCCGCGTCAAGATAGGGCGCGAGCGCTGCGGCGGTCTTGTGAACGCCTGTGCAGTCGATCACCACATCGACCCCGTCCATGGGCAGATCGGCTATGTCGCGCTTGCCGATGAAGGGCAGGCGCACGCCGTCGATGCTCACACCGTGCGCGTCATGCGCGAAATCGGCTTGCCAGCGGCCATGCACCGTGTCGAACTCCAGCAGATGCGCGTGCATCTCGGGATCGCCCACGGAATCGTTGATCCACGCGATCCGCGCACCACGCTCCAGCAGCGGTTTCAGGATCAGCTTGCCGATCCGCCCCAGCCCGTTGACCGCATAGGTCGTCATTCATTGTCCTTATCCACCTTGCGGCCGATATCGTCCACTGCGGCCTGCAGGCTGATCCGGTCGAGCGTCCGAATCGGCAGCGCCGTGAAGGCCATGATCCGGTTGTGCAGCATGCCGTAGGCCTGCTGATAGGCAAGGCTTTTCTGCGCCTCCGTGCCTTCGGCGCGGACCGGGTCGGGCGTGCTCCAATGGCCGGTGACGGGCTGGCCGGGCCAGGCCGGGCAGTCCTCGTTGGCCGCACGATCACAGACGGTGAACACGAAATCCATCACCGGTGCATCCGGCGTCGTGAACACGTCCATGTTCTTGGCGTACAGGCCCGAGACGTCGTGCCCCTTGGATCGCAAAAGCTCCACCGCAAAGGGGTTGAGCTCCGAATTGGGGTGCGTGCCGGCCGAATGGACGGTGAACCTGTCCGCGGCGAGCGTGCGCAGGATGGTCTCGGCAAAGATGGACCGCGCAGAATTGCCCGTGCAGATGAAAAGCGCGTTGTACGTTCTGTCCGACATGGTCGGTCCTCTCTTGCGACTGGCTGCGGCGCCCGAACCGGATCGGACCCGCTTTACCGTTTGGTCGGGGGCGTTCCGCTCATTTTTTTCATCGACGACGCGCGTTTTCATGGCAAGTGACAGTTTCATGACAGCCCCGCCGTGTCTCGCGCAGGGTGGCGTCTCTTGCTCAGGGCCGGCGCATACCCTGCCCCTTGTCGGGCCGGCGACGAGTTGCTATCTCAGAGCCATCCGTTGGGGTGTCCGAAAACCGGGCTGAGAGGCAACATGCCAACCCATCGAACCTGATCCGGGTCACGCCGGCGTAGGGAACGGAGCCATGATCGCCCCCGGCATCGCGTCTCTGTTCCCGCCCATTCGAGAGGAACACGAGATGGCTACGACAGCGCTGACAATCGCAGGCTCCGACAGTGGCGGTGGCGCGGGGATTCAGGCCGATCTCAAGACCTTCTCCGCACTCGGCGTTTATGGTGCCAGCGTGATCACCGCCGTCACCGCGCAGAACACCCGCACCGTGACCGACGTGCACCCGGTCCCTGATGCCATGGTCGCCGCGCAGATCGAGGCGGTGCTCGGCGACATTCGCATCGACGCGGTCAAGATCGGCATGCTGGGCGAGGCCGGCCTGATCGAGACGGTCGCACGGGCGCTGCGCGACTACGCCGGCCCAGTGGTGCTGGATCCGGTGATGGTCGCCAAGTCCGGGGCGCGGCTGTTGCCCGCCTCGGCGCAGGCGGCGCTCATCGCCCGTCTTTTGCCACGCGCCGGCCTGCTGACCCCGAACCTGCCCGAGGCCGCAGCGCTCCTGGGCCAGCCAGAGGCGCACAGCGATGCCGAGATGCAATCGCAGGGCGCCCGATTGCGCGAGATGGGCGCAGCTGCGGTGCTGATGAAAGGTGGGCACGGGCAAGGCGATATCTGCACCGACTGGCTGATCGGCGATGAGGTGATCCGGCTCGACGCACCCCGCATCGCCACCCAAAACACACATGGCACGGGATGTTCCTACTCGTCGGCCATCGCGGCGGGGCTTGCCAAGGGCCAGACCCTGACAGAGGCGGTGACGCGCGCGCATAGCTGGCTGCACGCTGCGATCCGCGCGGCCGATCAGCTCGGTGTCGGCGGCGGGCAGGGGCCGGTGCACCATTTCCACGAGGTCTGGACATGACCGAGGCGATCATCATTCGCGGCGCGGGTGTCGTCGGGCTGTGCGTGGCGACCGAACTGATGGCGCGCGGCGTGCCCGTCACTCTGCGCGATCCTGTGCCCGCGCCCGGACCGCATGCCTGTTCGTGGTGGGCGGGCGGCATGCTCGCCCCCGATTGCGAAGGTGCTGTCGCCGAGGAGCCTGTCGTGCGGCTGGGACGTGAGGCCGCCGATTGGTGGGCCGCGCAGGGCGTGGACGTTCAGCATCACGGCTCGCTCGTGGTCACGCTGGGGCGCGACCGGCGCGAGCTCGATCAGTTCGCGCGCCGCACCAGCGGGCACCGGATGGTCACCGGCGCGGATCTGGCCGCGTTGGAGCCGCATGTCGCCGACCGGCACGATCGCGCACTGCATTTCGGGCATGAGGCGCATATCGACCCGCGCGCGGCCCTCGCGCATCTGCGCACGCAGCTTGAAGACCGTGGCGCGCGCTTCGAGCAGACCGATGCCGCCCCAAGCGGCCCCGACTCAGGCCCGGTGATCGATTGTCGCGGTCTCGCCGCGCAGGACGCGCTGAGGGGTCTGCGCGGCGTCAAGGGCGAGATGGTCGTGCTGCGCAGCCCCGACGTGACCCTGACACGCCCCGTGCGGCTGCTGCACCCACGCTTTCCGCTCTACATCGTGCCGCGCGGGGATGGCCTCTTCATGCTCGGCGCGACCCAGATCGAAAGCGAGCAGCGCGGCCGCGCCACCGCCCGCTCGGTGATGGAGCTTCTGTCGGCGGCCTATGCCTTGCATCCGGCCTTCGGCGAGGCCGAGGTCGTCGAAATCGGCGCCGATGCCCGCCCCGCCTTTCCCGACAACCTGCCACGCATCACCCGAAAAGGGGACATGCTGCATGTCAACGGCCTCTTTCGTCATGGTTTCCTGCTGTCGCCCGCGGTGGCGCGGCAGGTGGCGGGGCTGGTGCTGCGCGATAATGAAAGACCGGAGTTGTACCATGAACATCACGCTTAACGGCACCAAGCAGGAGACCGGCGCGGAAACCCTCGCCGACCTTCTGACCGAGATGGGCTATACAGACGCGCGCGTCGCCACGGCGGTCAACGAGGATTTCGTACCTGCCGCCAGCCGGGCAGAGCACCGGCTGAACGATGGCGACCGGATCGAGATCGTCACGCCACGGCAAGGGGGCTGAAATGCCAACGTATTACGACACAGAGGTCGCCTCGCGGCTGATGCTGGGCACCGCGCAATACCCCTCGCCCGCGATCCTCGCCGAGGCGTTCCGCCGCTCCGGCGCGGGGATCGCCACCGTGTCGGTGCGGCGCGAGTCGGGGGGCCAACGCGCCGGGCAGGCGTTCTGGGATCTGATCCGCGATCTGGGCGTGCATGTGCTGCCCAACACCGCCGGCTGTCATTCGGTGCGCGAGGCGGTGACCACCGCGCAGATGGCGCGCGAGCTGTTCGGTACTACTTGGATCAAGCTCGAGGTGATCGGCCATGCCGACACGCTGCAGCCCGACCCGTTCGGTCTGGTCGAGGCCGCGCGCATCCTGACCGACGAGGGCTTCAAGGTATTCCCCTATTGCACGGAGGATCTGGTGATCTGCGAGCGGTTGGTCGAGGCCGGCTGTGAGGTGCTGATGCCATGGGGGGCGCCGATCGGCACCGGGCTGGGGCTCAACAATATCTACGGGCTGCGCACTTTGCGGGCGCATTTCCCCGATCTGCCGCTGGTCGTGGATGCAGGCCTCGGCGTGCCGTCGCAGGCCGCCCACGCGATGGAACTGGGCTATGACGCGGTGCTTCTGAACACCGCCGTGGCCAAGGCGGGCGACCCGGCGGCGATGGCCGAAGGCTTTGCCCGCGCGCTGGAGGCCGGGCGCATGGGATACGAGGCCGATCCGATGATGCCGCGCGACATGGCCGCACCCTCGACGCCGGTGCTGGGGCAGGCGTTTTCATGACCGCACTGCCCCGCTTCTACCCGATCTTCGACAGCGCCGACTGGCTGCGCCGCTCATTGCCTCTCGGCGTGAAACTGGCACAGTTGCGCATCAAGGAGCTTTCCGGCGATGCGCTGCGTGCCGAGATCGCGGAGGCACTTGCACTGTGCCAAGCGCATGATGCCACCCTCGTGGTCAACGATCACTGGCAGGCAGCGCTGGATCAGGGCTGTCCCTGGGTGCATCTGGGGCAGGAGGATCTCGACAGCGCCGATATCGCCGCCATCCGTCGCGCCGGGATCCGTCTTGGGATCAGCACGCATGACCATGCAGAGCTTGACCGCGCGCTGCAGCACGCCCCCGACTACATCGCCCTGGGCCCGGTCTATCCGACCATCCTGAAAAAGATGAAATGGCACGAACAGGGACTCGACAAACTGACTGAGTGGAATCGCCTGATCGGCGATATTCCCCTTGTGGCCATCGGCGGCATGTCGGTGGCGCGCGCTCCGGGCGCGTTTGACGCCGGCGCCGATGTCATCTCGGCTGTGACCGACATCACGCTCAACCCCGACCCCGAGGCCCGCGTGCGGCAATGGCTGGAGGTAACGGGATGAGCCGTTACGCCCGCCAGATCGCCCTGCCCGAATTCGGGCAGGGAGGGCAGGACCGGCTGACGTCCGCGTATCTGCTGGTCGTCGGTGCGGGCGGGCTGGCCGCGCCCGTACTGCAATATCTGGTGGGGGCCGGCGTGGGGCGCATCACGCTGATGGATAGCGACACTGTTTCCTTGAGCAACCTGCACCGGCAGACGCTGTTTCGAATGAACGATGTCGGCCACCCCAAGGCCGAAATGGCGGCGCGCCACATGGCGGCCCTCAACCCCGAGTGCGCCATTTCAGCCATCAACGCCCCGCTCGACCCCGAGAACGCACCCGAACATGTGGCCTCTGCCGATCTGGTGCTGGATTGCGCCGACAGTTTCGCGGCAAGCTACGTGTTGTCGGATACCTGTCTGGCGCAATCCAGGCCGCTGATCAGTGCCTCCGTCGTCGGCCTGTCGGGCTATTGCGGCGGGTTCTGCGGAACGGCCCCGTCCTTGCGCGCGGTGTTTCCCGACCTGCCGGATCGCGCGGGCAGTTGCGCCACGGATGGCGTTCTGGGGCCGTCGGTGGGCCTGCTGGGCAGCCTTCAGGCGCAGATGGCTATGGCGGTGCTGGCCGGGATCGACCCGTCGCCACTGGGTCAACTTGTGACCTTCGAGGCTGCCGGTCACCGCTTTGGCGGCTTTCGCTTCGACAGCGCAGCGGAACCGGATGGCGGCTTCGGCTTCATCGCGCCATCCCAGACGCACGCCGATGACTGGCTGGTCGATCTGCGCGCCGCGGACGAGGCCGGCCCGACCCTGCCCCATGCCAGCCGCTGCACGGTGCAGGATTTCGACCGCCCCGACACCCGCCCCGAGGCCCCCCGTGCCGTGCTCGCCTGCCGCACCGGCCTGCGCTCGTGGCAGGCGGCAACCCGGTTGCGCAGCCATTGGGACGGCGACATTGCCCTGATCGCGCTTGGCGGTGACCCGACAGAGACCTGACAGACGGGACCGCCCGTGCCCCACCCGGCCCGGTTCGGGGCCTTGCAAAGGAGACCAACAGATGCCGGCGAATGACTACGGCACGACCTTCCCCCGCCTGCGCGATGCGGCGGGGCCGGTCTGGAAAGATTACACCCAGCACGCCTTTGTCGAGGGGCTGCGCGACGGATCGCTGCCGCGCAGGGCGTTCCTTGGCTATCTGGTCCAGGACTACGTGTTTCTCATTCATTTCGCGCGGGCCTGGGCGCTCGCCGTGACCAAATCGGACGCGCTGGAGGAGATGCGCGCCTGTGCCGCCACCGTCGATGCGCTGGTCAATCAGGAGCTTGGCCTGCATGTGCAGACCTGCGCCGGCGAGGGTCTGAGCGAGCAGGACCTGTTCAATGCCGAAGAGCATCCCGCCAATCTCGCCTATACGCGCTATGTGCTGGATGCCGGACATTCCGGGAATTTCCTCGACCTGCTGGCGGTCCTTGCGCCCTGCGTCATGGGGTATGGCGAGATCGGCGCGCGGCTGGCCCCCGCTGCCACGCCGGATCACCCCTATGCGGACTGGATCGGCACCTATGCCGGCGACGAGTATCAGCAGGTCTGCCGCGATGTGGGCGCGCTGTTCGACGGTGCCATCGCGCGGCGGCTCGGGGCGACCCCCGAGGCGACACCCGGCTGGAACCGCCTGTGTCACCGCTTCACTACCGCCACGCGGCTGGAGGTCGGATTCTGGGACATGGGCCTGTCGTTCGGGCGCTGATGTGCGCCGCCTGACACATGTTGTCCGGATGGTGAGCAGGCCTGCCGCTAAGGTGGACTGCATGTGAGCCGCTCAAATTTGGCCTGAAGCGGACGTTTGGGGCTGGTCGCGCATCGGCGGGCCGCGGTGCGGCGATCTGACGTGATTTTGGCAGCGCTTTATGGTGGCCAAGTCAGGAAAACACCAATGCAAGGCCCAGGTTGCAGCCATATCGCCGTGCCGGGGGGTGGCCCGGCGATGCGCGGCGGCGCGTGCCGCGCCTTGATCCCGCGCCTTTGGTGTCAGGGTTCGACCGTCCACTTCAGGCCATGGCCGGACCTAGTGCACCCGTCGGTCGCGGGTGCCTTGTCTCGCGTGCAGACCCCTGCGGACCGAGGGATGGCCGTTCGGTGTCCAATCCCGTAAGGCTGCGGCAAGACGTCATAGGCTGACGCGTCGACCCGAGGCCACGAGGAGTACCGCCGCCATGTCCGAGCATCTCAAGGGACTTCTGATCACCGCCCTCGGGGTTCTTTTCGTGGTGCCGGATTCGCTGTTCGTGCGGCTGATCGACGGCGATGCGATGACCATCGCCTTCTGGCGCGGGATCATCGGCGGCGCGGCGATCCTGACGGGCGTCCTTGTGGCCCAGGGCACGGCCGGATTTCTTGCGGTTGCGCGCACCGGACGCCCCGGCTTGATCTACACCGTGCTGATCGGGATGTCCGCGCCCGGATTCGTGATCGCCGTCTCGTGGACGAGCGTGGCCAATGTCGTGTTCATCCTCGCCTCGATGCCGGTTTTCGCCGCGATCTTCAGCCGGATCTTTCTGGCAGAGCCGATCAGCCAGCGGATGATCTGGACCATGCTCAGCGTCTTTGCGGGGCTTGCGGTGATCGCATGGGGGTCGGGGGAAACCGAAGGCGCGCATTGGAGCGGCGATCTGGTGGCGCTGGCGGTCTCGGCCTGCATGGCGGGCGCGCTGTCGGCGGCACGCCAGCTGCGGCTCGTCTCGATGATCCCGGCCATCCCGGTGGCGATGCTGGGCGCATCGCTGCTGATCTGGCCGCTGGCAAGCCCGGCTGTGGTGTGGTCGGTGAACTGGCCGCTGATCCTGGCGCATGGCGCGTTCATCAGCGTCTCGACCTGCCTGCTGACGCTTGGCCCGCGCTACATTTCCTCTGCCGAGGTTTCGCTGCTGATCTTGCTGGAATCGGTTCTGGCGCCGCTTCTGGTCTGGGCTGTCGTGGGCGAGGATCCGGGGCAGTGGGCGATTCTCGGCGGGGCCGTGGTGATCGGCGCGCTTTTCGTGTCGAACCTCTGGGCGCTGCGGATGAAGCGACGCCCGCGCACGGGCTCGCACCCGCGCACCGGTCCGCCGGTGTGACCCGCTAGAAATTCACCGTCACACCGGGCAGGTTCAGCGCCTTGATCAGGTCTCGCAATTCCTGTCTTGCGGCGATGTTCGAGATGCTCAGGCCCTTCACCCCGGTATCCTTGAGATCCAGCAGGGTCAGCCCTCGCGGGAACAGCTCGCGAAAGATCACCCGTTCGTTGAAGCCCGGCACGACACGGAAGCCGATCCGCTTGGCAAGTGCCTCGATTGCGATGCGCATCTTTTCCTTGTTGACCATCTGCTGCGAGCCGACGCGGTTGCGCAGCACCACCCAGTCGATGGCCCGCTGCCCGGCCTTGGCGCGCGCCTGCCGGGCGCTCCAGACCATCTCGGAATAGATCGAGGGGCCGCGGATCTTCTGGGCGTCGCCGTCGATATTGGCCAGCAGATCGAAATCGATGAAACTGTCATTGAGCGGGGTGATCAGCGTATCGGCCAGACTGTGCGCAACCTGGCTCAGTCTGGTATGTGCGCCCGGACAGTCGATCACGATGAAATCGCTCGTCGTCTCCAGCGCCTCCAATGCCTCTGTCAGGCGCTGCTCGTCGGTGGTCTCGGCGGGTTTGTCCGGATCGGTCGCGACCTCTGGCAGGGGGTGATAGTGTGCCGATGGAAGATCGACGCCCTCTTGTTGCATGAACAGCTTGCGGTTTTCGGCATAGCGGCCAAAGCTGCGCTGACGCAGATCGAGATCGAGCGCGCTTGCGCGGTGCCCCATCCGGGCCAGCGCCGTGGCCACATGCATCGACACGGTTGACTTGCCCGCGCCGCCCTTCTCGTTTCCGACGACGATGATATGCGCCATTCGCTGCTCTCCCCCGTGGCGGGTGGTCTGCCGCTGGCAACCCCCATCCTTTTCCGCAGGCAATACCTTGCCGAGCGGGGATAGAAAAGGGTCTGCCGTGCCGTCCCGGGCGATTGCCGCTATGTGCCCTTGGTTCGCTGGGTTTCGCTGGAACCCGCCCGGTTGCGGCGCTAGGGTCGCGACCATGACCGAGGCGGCGCTGACATATTCCCCCGACCAGGCCGAGGCGCATGACCGCATCGCCGAGGCGCTGCGCGGCGTGGGCGTCGATCTGGAGGGAGGCACGCTGAGCCCCCCGCGCGAGGGGGCGCAGACAGCGCTTGCGGTGATCGGCAAGGCCGGATCGGGCAAGACGCTGCTTCTGGCAGCACTTTACCGTGCGCTCAAGGAGGCGGGGGTCGAGATCGTCTCGGGCGACTATGAGGGGCGCAAGCGCCGCGACCGGCGCACGCTGGCGATCCTCGCGCCCACCAACAAGGCGGCGAGCGTGCTGCGGATGCGCGGCGTTCCGGCGACCACCATTCACCGCATCCTCTACACCCCCGTCTATCACCCGGAATACGAGAAGATCGCGGAATGGCTGGCCGGGCAGGGCGACCGTCCCGAGATCGAGGGGCTGACCGATCTGGCGCTCGACCGCGCGCTCGCCTTTTACCAGAACAACTCGTCGATCCCGGGGGCCTTGGCTGCGGCAGGTCTGCGCGGGTCGGATTTCATCACCGGCTGGAAGCGCCGGGAAGAGCCGCTCGATATCGGGCTTGTCGATGAGGCCAGCATGCTCGACGCGCAGCAATTCGAGGACCTTCAGGAGATTTTCCCGACGCTGCTGCTGTTTGGGGATCCGGCGCAGCTGCCGCCCGTCAAATCCGCCGGCGGCGGCATGGTGTTCGAGACGCTGCCCGCCCCCGCCCGGCTGGAGCTGAGCCGCGTGCACCGGCAGGACGCCGACAACCCGATCCTCGATCTGGCGCACGCCTTGGCCGACCCGGCGTTGGAGTTTCACGATTTCGAGCGGATGATCGCCGAGGCCGCGCGCCGCGACGACCGGGTCCGGTGGTCCGAACGGGTCGAGGTCGATCTGATGGCCCGCTCGCCGGTTCTGGTGTGGCGCAACGCCACGCGCATCCGCCTGATCCATGCCTTTCGCGCCGTGCACGAGGCCCCCGAGGCCGCGCTGCTGGCCGGCGAGCCGCTGATCTGCGACGGGATCGAGCTTCCCGTCAAGCATCGCCGCAAGCGTCTGGATCTGGAGGCGCGGGGGCTGATCAAGGGCGCGCAGGTGGTCTATCTCGGTCCCGGCAAGCGGCCCGGGTTTTCCCGGCTGCATGTCATCGGCGCGGAACACCCGCAGATCTCGGCCGCGTCCATCGTCAAGATCGAGAAGCCGGGCGAGGAAGAGCCGTTCATCCCGTTTGCGGCCAATATGGGGGCCACGTTCCTGCACGGGGCGGCGGTGACGATCCACAAGGCGCAAGGCAGCCAGTGGCGTGATGTGCAGGTCTTTGCGCCCGATATCGAGATCGCCGCGCGCATGGGCCGCTCGGAGGCCGGGCAGCCGCTGTGGAAACGGCTGGCCTATGTCGCGATCACCCGCGCCGAGGAACGCCTGCACTGGGTGGTGCGCAACCGTCTGTCGAAACCGGGCACCGTGCTGGGTGTGGACGACCTGCGCAGCGCCCCGGCGCCGTTGGAACTGGCCGGCGAGGACGGGTTGTAGGTGTCCGGTGCTGGATGACGTTGGAAGGAATCACTGGCGGTTTCCAATATCCGAACGAAAAAGGGGCGCTTGATTCCAAGCGCCCCTTAAAATCTTGGTCCTGATCGAATTCAGGTTTTGGAGAAGCGGCGGACGGCAAAGAGCGAACCGAGGGCCGCGAGCATCATCCACGCAGCTGCCGGCAGCGGGATGGGCGCAATCGGATCCTCGACGAAGTATTGAACCGTCACCTCACCAAATCCGTCTGTGTTCTGACCACCGACCACCTGCCCGCCGCCACCCGAGATCTGGATGAAGGTTTCTGTATCCAAACCAACGTCGAACGCCGAGAGGAATGGTGTTATATCGCCTCCAGTTAATGTCAGGCCAGACGTGTTGTCATCGTCCACATTGAAAGAAGCAGTGTCGTCACCAGCAATTGTTTGCGGCCCTGTTCCGGCGCCGACATCAAAGATCGACGATCCCACCGGCGACGTGTAAGTAAACTCCGAAACCGTCTCTGCTGAGAACTCTTGTTCATTGTCGGAGATGTTAGATATGTTAATATCCGAATCAATCACGCCGCGGAAACCCAGCTTTACTTCGGTCACTGTCCCCGAACCGGTGTACCCGTCGAAGTTAAGCGTCGCGTTCAGCTCGGTCGGCTCGAAGCCAACATTCTTGACCTGGCTTTCATCAAGGGTCAAGGCGTGCGCGGCCGGGGCGATCATCGTCGCCGCTAACGCTGCAATAACATAATTTTTCATTTCATTTCTCCGTCTGCTGAACACTCGCATCCCGTTTGTGGGCCACGGCGAATGATTACGTTCTGCGTTGTGTTTCTCACGCCAATCCCTCTCAGTCAAGATTATTGTTTCCCGGATCGGGTCAAAGCCACTTTCCTGGTTACAAAATGAGCATCCGGGCATGCAGGCGCAGGGCATGGGCCGGATCATCCGCGCAGCCCGGCAGGACCGGGTCATGCGCGGCGCGGATCAGCGTGCCGATCTCGGGGCGTAAAATGACAGTGCCGTCAGGCATTTGCGCCAGGGCCGAGCGCTCGGTGAACGCGGTGTCGGACCACAGGAGCAGCGATTGCACGGCCTGACCAAGGGCCAGCGTCTCGGCGTCCATCGCCGCCAGCACCTCGTCCATGCGCAGGAACACGAAGCAGGCCTTGATGCCGCCCGCCGCGTCGAAGCGGAAAATGCGGTATTGATTCGCGCCCGTGGCCTGCAGCCGGTCCACCAGAGGCGCCAGATCGGGAATCATGCGGTCCAGATTCGGCGTCTGGGTCAGTTCCGCCCAGTCTCGGACGAAGAACACCATCAGGTTCGCGCCAAGCTCGGGATCGGTTTCGGCCATCGTGTGACCCGCCAGCGTCACCACCGCCTCGATCGCGCCCTTGAAGATGCCGAGCGTGTGGTCGTCCACGCCGAACACCACCGGCACGATGGGCCGCCCCCACCGCGCGCAAAGAAACGTGCCGTCGCTGCGGGTGAACAGCGCCTCGATCTCGTCAGGGCTCAGCGTGTGGGTCATGCGGGCTACCTCCGGTTTGCGCGCCGCTTAGCAGTGCCCTCGGGCAGTCGCAAATCCCTGGGGGGTCTTTCCGGGCCGGAAACCCGGAAGCCGACGCGCGCGGCAGGTGCGCTCAGCCTTCGAAAAGGTCGCTCTGCCCCTTGGCCGAAGGGGCTGCCGGCACGGGCAGACCCAGATGCGTCCATCCGCCATGCGCCAGCATCCGTCCGCGCGGGGTGCGCTGGATGAGGCCCTGTTGCAGCAGGTAAGGCTCGATCACCTCTTCGAGCGCGTCGCGGCTTTCTGACAGGGCCGCCGCCATGGTCTCTATGCCCACCGGGCCGCCCTGATAGGCCTCGGCGATCAGCCGCAGATAGCGCCTGTCCGCGCCGTCGAGGCCCAGGTGATCCACGCCGAGCCGGGTGAGCGAGCTGTCGGCAAGCGCGCGGCTGATCTTGCCGCCGCCCTCGACCACCGCGAAATCCACAACCCGGCGCAGCAGCCGCCCGGCGATCCGGGGCGTGCCGCGCGCCCGGCGGGCGATTTCCAGCGCGCCATCGGGATCGGTGGGGATCTCGAGCAGGTTCGCGTTGCGGCGCACGATCTCGTGCAGCTCGTCGATCTCGTAGAATTGCAGCCGCGTGGGGATGCCGAAGCGGTCGCGCAGCGGCGTGGTCAGCAGCCCCAGCCGGGTCGTCGCCCCGACCAGCGTGAAGGGCTGCAACTCGATCCGCACGGTGCGCGCCGCCGGCCCCTCGCCGATCACCAGATCGAGCTCGAAATCCTCCAGCGCGGGGTAAAGCACCTCTTCGACGGCCGGGTTGAGGCGGTGGATCTCGTCGATGAAGAGGACATCGTTGCGTTCCAGATTGGTGAGGATCGCGGCCAGATCGCCCGCCTTGGCCAGCACCGGCCCCGAGGTCATGCGGAAGCCCACGCCCAGTTCGCGCGCCATGATCTGCGCCAGCGTCGTCTTGCCAAGGCCCGGCGGGCCGTGAAAGAGCGTGTGATCCATCGCATCGCCGCGTTGCCTTGCCGAGGCGATGAACACTGCAAGGTTGGCGCGCGCCTCGCGCTGGCCGATGAATTCCGACAGGACCTTGGGGCGCAGGCTGCGGTCGTTGTCCTCGGGCAGCGCCTCGGGCCGCAATGTCGGGTCGGGACCTGTCATCGGCTAGCCTTTCGGTGCCAGATGCCGCAGCGCGGCGCGTATGAGATCGGCGGTTGTGGCGTCGGGCGCCTCGGACGCCACCTGTGCGACGGCGCCGGCCGCATCGCCGGGTCCGTAACCCAGATTGGTCAGTGCCGACATTGCCTCGGCCTGCGCGCCGGGATTGGCGGGGCCCGCTTCCGGGGCTGCCGGCGCGGCCATCTCGATCACCTCGCCGGCATCGGACGTGTCCGGCGCAGGTGGCGGGGTCGCACCCATGGCCATCACCGTGGGGGCCTTGTCCTTGAGTTCGTTCACCACGCGCTGCGCGGTCTTGGCGCCGACGCCGCGGGCTGCGGTGATCGAATTCCAGTCGCCGATGGCGATCGCGCGGCTGACCCCGTCGGGCCCGAGCGCGCCGAGGATCGCCAGCGACGCCTTGGCGCCCACGCCCTGCACGCCCATCAGCAGCCGGTGCCATTCCTTTTCCACGAGCGTGGGAAAGCCGAAAAGCTGCAGGATATCCTCGCGCACCAGCAGATCGGTATAAAGCGCCGTCTGCCCGCCGACGCCGGGCAGCGCCGACAGCGTCCGGTCCGAGCAATAGACCAGATACCCCACGCCGCGCACATCGATCAGCACGTGATCGCTCGCGCGGTAGTCGATGCGGCCGGCGATGCGCCCGATCATGCGCCCGCCTTTGCGATGGCCTGCGCCAGCATCGCCCCCGAGCGGGCGTGATGCGCGTGACAGATCGCGACGGCGAGCGCGTCGGCGGCGTCCGGCCCGGCCAGCGCGACGCCCGGCAGTTGCACGGCGACCATATGCGCCACCTGTTCCTTGGCTGCGTGACCCACGCCCACGACCGTCTTCTTGACCGAGTTGGGCGCATATTCCCCCACGGTCAGCCCGTATTGCGCCGGCACCAGAAGGGCGATGCCCCGCGCCTGACCCAGCTTCAGCGTGCCCGCGCCGTCCTTGTTGACGAAGGTCTGCTCGACGGCGGCCGCGTCAGGCTCGTAGCGGTGCACGATATCGGTCAGTTGCTGGTAGAGCGACAAGAGCCGCGCCCCGAGGTCCGGCCCGGTCGAGTGACAGATGCCGTTGGCCACATGGTTCAGCCGGCTGCCATCCGCCTCGATCACGCCCCATCCGAGGTTGCGCAACCCGGGATCAATTCCCAATACCCGCATGTTTTTGCCCTGCCCGCCCATGTTTTGCAAAGCCATAGCACGAAGCAAGAACAGGCACCAAGGGGCGTCTATGTTTTCATTCTGCCCAATTGATCGGCGGAACGTTGCCGAAAGGGCGCATGAAGCCGGATGTGCCGAATCGGAGGCATTAAAAACAGTTCAAAAACAGTAACCTGAATATGAATTGACCCATGCAGCAAATGCATAATGACTATGCAGACATGCTGGCTTGCAGGCATGATCGTTGCCGCCTAGCTCAAGGTCACAATCAAACATCACCTGCACCCGTCGCACAAGGACCTGTCCCATGACCACGCTTACAAACACCCGCAAACACACCTCCCTTTCCGGGATCGACCGCCTGATGTCCCGCATCGCCACGTCGCTTATCGTGTGGAATGAGCGCCGCACGACGCGCAACGCATTGTCGCGTCTTTCGGATCGCGAGCTCGAGGATATCGGCCTGACCCGTGGCGATATCGACGCCGTGGCGCGCAAAGCCTGATGCAGATATCCCTGCCGAGCCACATCCCCGAAGATAAAAGCCCTGCGTGACACCGGTCATGCGGGGCTTTTTCCTGGTGGGCCGGTGCCTCAGGCGGTTCTGGACATGACCAGCGTGGTCCAGTCGCCGATCTCCTCGCGATGATCGAGGCGGTTGCCGGTCCGTGAATAGACCGCGATCACCTCGTCGGCCTGTTCATTCAATATGCCCGACAGGATGACCTTGCCCGAGGGCCGCAGGCTCTGGGTGATCGCCGGCGCGAGGTCGATCAGCGGCCCTTTCAGGATATTGGCGAAGATCAGGTCGAACGGGGCGGCGCTGCGCAGGTCGGGATGGTCGAGCCCCACAGCCTCCAGACAGCGCACCCGGCCCGTGAGGGCGTTCGCCGCGACATTGGCCTCGGCCACCTCGACGGCGACAGCGTCGATATCCGAGGCCAGCATCTCGCCCGGCCAGAGGCGCGCGGCGGCCATCGCCAAGACCGCCGTGCCGCAGCCGAGATCGAGCACCGACGCGCCGCGGAAACCGTCCGACGCGAGCCGGTCGAGCGCGCGCAGACATCCCAGGGTCGTGCCGTGATGCCCGGTGCCGAAGGCCATGGACGCCTCGATCAGCAGCGGCTCGCGCCCGTCGGGCACCTTCCCGGCGTCGTGGCTGCCATAGACGAAAAACCGCCCCGCCTCGACCGGGCTGAGATCGCGCTGCACCTTCGACACCCAGTCCGTTTCGGGCAGTTCCGACACGGTGAAGGGCCTTGCCTCGTGGATCGTGGCCAGAAGCGCCAGCCCCGCGTGATCGGGCGGGGCCTCGAAATAGGCGCCGATCTCCCACAGGTTTGATCCGTCCTCCATCTCGAAGGCGCCGATGCCGGTGGGTTCCGGTGACAGCCCCTCCAGCGCCTCGGCGAGGGCGTGGGCATTGGTCTTGTCGGGCAGGGTGGTGAAGGCGGTAAAGGTCGGCATGTCGGTCTTTCTGGTCAGGGATCATTCGGCCGGGGCGGGGACGACGCCGGCAAGGATCGTCTCGTATCCCGGTTCGGGGTGGCGCGGCATCAGCAGAGCCAGCAGGCCCGACACCGCCGCCATGCCCGCCGCCATCCCGAACACCGCCGCTGGCGAGACCAGCCACAGATACCCCAGCAACGCGGGCAGGAAGACGGCGGCGATATGGTTGATCGTGAAGGCGACGGCAGCCGTCGGGGCGATGTCGCCCGGATCGGCGATCTTCTGGAAGTAGGTCTTGAGCGCGAGGGCCAGCGAGAACAGGATATGATCCACGACATACAGCGTCGCCGCCAGCACCACGCCCCAGCCGAACAGGTAGATCCCGCCATAGGCCAGAAACACCAGCGCCAGCCCGACATATTCGAAGACCAGCGCGTTGCGTTCGCCGAACCGGAACACCGCGCGCCCCATGAGCGGGGCGGCGATCATGTTGACGACAAGATTTATCAGAAACAGCGCCGTCACCTCATGCACCGCAAAGCCGAATTTCTCGACCATCATGAAGCCCGCGAACACGACGAAGATCTGCCGCCGCGCGCCCGACATGAATTGCAGCGCATAGTAAAGCCAGTAGCGCCGCCGCAGCACCATCTTCTTGATCTGCGGATTGGGCGCCTCGAAGCGCGGATAGGCCAGAAGGCAGAACACCGCCACGCAGGCCGTGACCCCGCCTGACACCATGTAGACAAGATTGTAGTCCAGATCGAAGGCCTGCCATGTCAGAACGATCAGCACATAGGCGACCAGCGTCGCGCCCGATCCGGCGGCCAGAAGCCAGCCCAGCATCTGCGGGGCGCGCAGCTTGTCGAGCCATTGCAGTTGCAGCGACTGGTTCACCGTCTCGTAATAGTGAAACCCGATCGAGCTGAGCATGGTGATCGTCAGGATGCCGCCAAGCGACGGAAACTGCGCGGTCAGTGCCGTGGCGACCCCCAGAAGGACCAGTGAGACCAGCGCCAGCACCTGTTCGTGCATGAACATGATCAGGGCGATCACCCCGATCGCCAGAAACCCGGGGATTTCGCGCACGGTATGCAGCCAGCCAATGTCGGAGCCGCCGAAATCGGCCATCTGGACAACAAAATTGTTCAAAAGCGCCGACCATGTGGCAAAGGCTATGGGCATGGCGGCCGCCATCAGAAACAGCAGCGTCATCGGGCGCCGCCAGAACGGCAGGGTCCGTGCCTCGGACAGGGGGAAGGTACTAGTCCGCATGGGGCCGGTGATATACCCGCCCCATGCGAGAGGCGAGCGGAAAAATCCGCGCGCGGGCCGTGTCAGGCGACGGCCGGGCCGCCGCTACGGCCACTCATGTAATTGGTCATGAAGACCGGCTCGCCCAGTTTCTGCAGAAGGTCGAGTTGCAGGTCGAGCCATTCCCAATGGCCTTCCTCGTCCTGCACGATCCGCTCGAACAGCGCGCGGGTGCCGATATCATCGACCTCGAACGCCTCGCGCGCCGCACGGGTGTAGAATTCGATCGCGCCGCCTTCCTCTTTCTTGTCGGCCTGAAAGAGCTCCTGCAGGCTTTCGGCCTTCTTCGGCGTGCTCGCGGGCTCCAGTCTGGGCGTCCCGCCAAGGAACAGGATCCGGTCGATGAAGGACCCGGCATGGCCCAACTCTTCCTGCATCTCCTCGCGCATCTTGGTGCCCAGCTTGTCGATGCCCCAATCCTCCAGGGTGTGGGCATGCAGCAGGTATTGATGCACCGCGGTCAGTTCCATCGACAGCGCGGTTTGCAGGTTCTCGATGCTTTTTGTCCTGTCAGCCATGATCCGGCTCCTTTCATCATTGCAATTGGTATATGATCTATTCGCCGCATCCGGCTTTGCAACACCCGCGGTCGCGGCAGCCGCGGTATGCGCCTCAGAAAAAGCTTTGCGGGTCGATGTCGACGGTCAGCCGGGCCTGCGCCGGCAAGCGTATCTGGCCGATCCAGTCCGCGACAGCGGGTTGCAGGGCAGCGCCTTTCGGGGCCTTGACCAGCAGCCGCACGCGGTGGCGGCCGCGGATGCGGGCGATCGGCGCAGGGGCGGGGCCGAAGACCTGCGCGCCCACCGCGCGGATAGGCCCGTCGCGCCGCGCGAGATCCTCGCCGATATCGAACACCGTCTGAATGTCGGGCGATGACAGGATGATGCCGGCCATCCGCCCGTAGGGCGGCACGCCAGCCTCGCGCCGGCCTGCGGCCTCTGCCCGCCAGAAGCCTTCCTCGTCGCCCGACAGGATCGCGCGGATTACCGGATGTTCGGGCTGATAGGTCTGCAGCACGGCCCGGCCTGCGCGTTCGGCCCGCCCCGCGCGGCCCGCCACCTGCCGCATCAACTGGAAGGTCCGCTCGGCCGCGCGCAGATCGCTGCCTTGCAGTCCCAGATCGGCGTCGATCACCCCCACGAGTGTCAGCAGCGGAAAATTGTGTCCCTTGGCCACAAGCTGCGTGCCGATGATGATATCGGCCGCACCGTCGGCGATCTCCGCGATCTGGTCCTTCAGCGCGCGGGCCGAGCCGAAAAGATCCGACGAGAGCACCGCGATCCGGGCCTGCGGAAACAGCGCCGCGGCCTCTTCGGCCAGCCGCTCCACCCCGGGGCCGACGGCGGCCAGCCGGTCCTCGGCGCCGCAGGACGGACAGGTGGTGGGCACTGGCGCGCTTTCGCCGCATTGATGGCAAACGAGGCGTTTCTGAAAGCGATGCTCGACCATCCGCGCGTCGCAATGGGTGCAGCCGATCTGGTGACCGCAGGCGCGGCACAGCGTGGTGGGCGCATAGCCGCGCCGGTTGAGAAACAGCATCGCCTGCTCACCCGCCGCGACCCGCGCATTGACCAGCCCCTGCAGCGTGGGCGAGATCCAGCGATTGGACGGCAGGCGTTCGGCGCGCATGTCTATGGTTGCCAGATCCGGCATCGCCGCCGCTCCGAACCGCGAGGCAAGATCCAGCCGGTCGTACTTGCCGGCCTCTGCATTGGCCCAGCTTTCGAGGCTGGGCGTGGCCGAGGCCAGAACGACGCGCGCCTCGCACAGGCTGGCGCGCAGCACTGCCATGTCGCGGGCGTTGTAAAGCACGCCATCCTCCTGCTTGTAGGAGCTGTCATGTTCCTCGTCCACGACGATCAGACCGAGATCCCGAAACGGCAGGAACAGGGCCGACCGCGCGCCGACCACCATCTGCGCGGCTCCCTCGCCCACCATCTTCCAGGCGCGGCGGCGTTCGGTCATGGTGACGCCCGAATGCCACTCGGCGGGCTTGGCGCCGAACCGCGCCTCGACCCGGGTGAGGAACTCTGCCGAGAGCGCGATTTCGGGCAGCAGCACCAGCGCCTGCCGCCCCTGTCGCAGTGTCTCTGCCACGGCCTCCAGATACACCTCGGTCTTGCCCGACCCGGTGACGCCGCGCAACAGCGTCGTGCCGTAGGTTCCCGCCTGCACGCCGTTCCGCAGCGTGTCGGCCGCCGTAGCCTGATCCTCGGCCAGGACTTTCGAGGGCAGATCGGGGTCCAGCCGGGGGAAGGCGCGGTCGCGCGGCGTGTCCTCTTCAAGCACGGCGCCTTGCGTCACCAGCCCCTTGACCACCGAGGCCGTGACCCCGGCCATGTCGCCCAACTCCTTGAGAGTAAAGCCAAGGCCGCCATGCGTGCGCAGCACCGAAAGCACCCGTTCGCGCGCGTCGGTCAGGCGCGCAGGGTCCGCACAGCCCAGCCGGTAGATCTTCTGCATCGAGGGCGGGTTGCCAAGGCCCGGCGCGCGGGTGGCCAGCCGCAGCATCGCCGGCAGCGGCGTCAGCGTGTAGTCCGCCGCGCGGCGCAGAAACTCCTGCATATCGGGCTGCATCGGGGCCGCGTCGAGAACCCGGAGAATGCTGCGCGCCTTCTTGAGATCAAACCCCCCGCGCCCCGCGCCCCAGACCACGCCGAGCACGCGGCGCGGCCCGAGTGGCACCTCGACGAATGCGCCGTGCAGGCAGCCGCCCTCGGGCGCGAGGTAATCGAGCGGGCCGTCCAGCGGCTGTGCCGTCAGCACCGCCACCAGATCCCCCTCGTGATGGAACGCAGGCGGCGACTCGGGCACGGGGGGCGGCTCCTTTGCGTCAGGGGTTTCGGCAGGCTGTCCCATGAGGTAGACGCATCCGCAACGGAACCCAAGCCACCACGAGAGGGCCACCCATGAAATTCTTTGTCGACACCGCCGAAACCGACCAGATCGCCGAGCTTCATGATCTCGGGATGGTGGACGGCGTCACCACCAACCCGTCGCTGATCCTGAAATCCGGGCGCGACATCCATGAGGTCACGCGCGAGATCGCCGGCATGGTCGAGGGCCCGGTCAGCGCCGAGGTCGTGGCGCTGACAGCCTCCGAGATGATCGCGGAGGGCCGCAAGCTGGCGCGGATCGCGGGCAACATCGCGGTCAAGGTGCCGCTGACATGGGACGGGCTGAAGGCGTGCAAGGTGCTGTCGGACGAGGGCAGCATGGTCAACGTGACGCTGTGCTTCTCGGCCAATCAGGCGCTTCTGGCGGCCAAGGCGGGGGCGACGTTCATCTCGCCTTTCATCGGGCGGCTCGACGACATCAATCTCGACGGGATGGATCTGATCTCGGATATCCGTCAGATTTACGACAATTACGGGTTCGAGACGCAGATTCTGGCGGCCTCGATCCGCACGGTCAACCACGCCTACCAATCGGCGATGCACGGCGCCGACGTGATGACAGCCCCGCCCGCCGTGATCAAGAAGATGGCCGAGCATCCGTTGACCGATGCCGGGCTTGCCACCTTCATGGCCGACTGGGAAAAGACCGGGCAGAAGATCCTCTGAGCCGGAACGGGCGAATTTTTATAAAATACTTTCCATAGGTTAGCGTCGCGGCGTCTCGGCCAAAACCTGTGCCGCCGCCGCGACGCCGCCCGAGCCATGCGGCACGTCAAGCGCCATCAGCCCGGCCTCTATCGCGCCGAGCGCGCCAAGGATCATGTGCGCGTTCACGTGCCCCATATGGCCGATGCGAAAGAACCCGTGCCACGCCGGATCGCCCGGTTCGGCCATCCCGAGGCCGATGCCAAGCGTTACGCCGGCATGGTCCTGCACCCAATTGCGCAAGGCCGATCCGTGCGGCGCGCCGATCCGCAGGGCGGTGACGGCGCGGCTCCGCAGGGCCGGATCGGCGATATTCAGATCCAGCGGGCCGGATTGACCCCACGTCTCGCAGGCCGCCCAGATGGCGCGGGCGAGGCGCTCGTGCCGGTCCCAGATCGCCTCGATCCCCTCGGCGCGAATGAGGTCGAGGGCGGCGCGCAGCCCGTAGAGGTGATGGGTGGGCGCCGTGCCGCCGAAATACTGGTAGAACATCTCGGGGTTGGCGCGGTTGGTCCAGTCCCAGTAGCGGCTGACCCGAGGCAGGCTGCGGCGGGTCTCTGCGGCGCGTCCGGAAAAGAACACGAAGGCCAGCCCGGGCGGGACCATCAGCCCTTTCTGGCTGCCGGCGATCATCACGTCGACGCCCCAGGCGTCCATCTCGAACCGGTCGCAGGCCAGCGAGGCGATGCAATCGGCCATCAGAAGCGCCGGGTGCCCCGTCGCGTCGAGCACCGCGCGCAGGCCCGAGATATCGTTGCGCACGGAGGTCGAGGTATCCACATGCGTGGCCAACACCGCCTTGATTTCACGGGATTTATCGGCGCGCAGGGCAGCCTCGACCCGGTCGAGATCAATGGCGGACCGCTTGCCGAAATCCAGCAGATCGGCGGTGATCCCGCGGGCCTCGGCCACGTCTGCCCAGCCATGCCCGAAGCGCCCGGTCGCCGGCACCAGAACGCGCCCGCCGTGGGCGACGGTGTTGGCCAGCGCTGCCTCCCATGCCCCGTGACCATTGGCGATGTAGATCGCGACATCGCCCTTGGTCCGCGCCACGTCGCGCAGATCGGGGATGAGGCCCGCGGTCATCTCGATCAGCTCGCCCTCATAGATGTTGGGCGAGGCGCGGTGCATCGCGCGCAGCACCTCCTCGGGCATGACGGAGGGGCCGGGAATGGCCAGATAAGGGTGACCGCCTGCCAGACTCATGGGATCTGTCTCCTGTTATTCTGGCCGGACTTTACGCCTCTGCCGGGTGGCGTCAATCGCGACCTCGCACGCTTGTATCGTGTCCGAAGCACGATCCTGCGGTGCGGTGTTGGAAGGTCAAGTAATTGATTGAAATTGGTAAAAATAAGAAATATCATATCTGAGGATCACGCATCCAGTGCAGCCGGCGCGCCGCATCGCGGGCGAATTTCCGGATCAGCGCGCTGCGGCGGGCGGCTGGCAGCTTGCGCGGCTCGGCCATCCGGACGATCTCGGCGGCATAGGCGTCGGCGATCATGATGCCTGTGTCGTCGGGCAACAGATCGACCGGAAACGCCTCATCCACCGCCCAGAAATACCGGTCGCACCAGTCGAGATAGCCCTGCCATTTGGCATCCGTCTGAAAATCTGTGCGGCTCGATTTGCATTCGATCACCCAGATCTCGCCCTTGGGACCAAGCGCGGCGACATCCACGCGCTTGCCGCGTTCTGGCGAGAATTCCTCAATCGAAACAAAGTCGTAGGTCAGAAGATGCCGGCACACCCCCCGCGCCAGAAGCTGGCCGGGCTTTGCCATCTGATCGAAACCGCTGCTCATGCCCGCATTTTGAACGGAACGCGAACCTGCGCAACCCCTTGTTCGGCCCATGACAAAGGGCTACTTATTGTTCGTGGCGGGTGCTGCCCTTCCCGTGATCGGTTACATTCCAGTGGCCTTAATCTTTTCCGAGGGAGCTGGCTCTGTCCTGGCCGTGGTCTGGTTAACCGGCGCCCACCTGTACACACAGGCTCTCGGGAATGCGTAAACCAAACGGTTGCGTGCGGGCCCG
Source organism: Roseovarius sp. (assembly GCA_041685435.1). GTDB lineage: Bacteria > Pseudomonadota > Alphaproteobacteria > Rhodobacterales > Rhodobacteraceae > Roseovarius. The sequence continues at coordinate 2,048 of JAWLFT010000007.1, read as the reverse complement.
TCACACATCCCCCGCGTACGACACGTACCTTGCGTACGCGGCTTGTGTACGCAAGCCGCGGTCCCGGCGCGCGACACCACCTTTCCCCGTCCTGACCGCTCTGCCATACTGCCGCAAAACCCGTAAAAGAAATGAGCAGTGGCATGAACGATCTTCTCTCCTCGACCCCGAAATCGGAGTACGACGCCTCGTCCATCCAGGTGCTGGAGGACATGGAGCATGTGCGGCTGCGGCCCGGCATGTATATCGGCGGCAAGGACGACCGGGCGCTGCATCACATGGTGGCCGAGATCGTCGACAACTCGATGGACGAGGCGGTCGCGGGCCACGCCACATGGATCGAGATCGAGCTGCACGCCAACGGCCATGTCAGCGTGCGCGACAACGGGCGCGGCATCCCCATCGATCCGCACCCCAAGGATCCGGGCAAGACCGCGCTGGAGATCATCTTCTGCACGCTGAACGCGGGCGGCAAGTTCTCGGGCGACAGCTACGAGACCTCGGGCGGGTTGCACGGGGTCGGCGCGTCGGTGGTCAACGCGCTGTCGGATCACATGCGTGTCGAGGTCGCGCGGGGCCGCGAGCTTTACCGGATGGATTTCTCGCGCGGGCTGCCGCAGGGTCCGCTGGAAAAGGTGGGTGCGGCCCCCAACCGGCGGGGCACCGCGATCACCTTTCACCCCGACCCAGAGATCTTCGGCAGTCTCGCGCTGAAGCCCGGGCGGCTGTGTGCCATGGCGCGCTCCAAGGCGTATCTGTTCTCGGGCGTCGAGATCCGCTGGAAAAGCGCCATCCCCGAGGGCGACACCCCGCTGGAGGCCACGTTCAAGTTTCCCGGCGGGCTGTCGGATTATCTGGCCGAGACGCTGGGCGGGGCCACCACCTATGCCGCCAGGCCCTTTGCCGGGCGGGTGGCGTTCGCCGACAAGTTCAACGTGCCGGGCCGTGTGGAATGGGCGATCAACTGGACGCCGGCGCGCGACGGCTTCCTGCAGAGCTATTGCAACACCGTGCCCACACCCGAGGGCGGCACGCATGAGGCCGGGTTCTGGGCGGCGATCCTGAAGGGCATCAAGGCTTACGGCGAGCTCTCGAACAACAAGAAGGCCGCGCAGATCACCCGCGAGGATCTGGTGTCGGGCGGCTGTGCGGTGGTGTCGTGCTTCATCCGCGAGCCGGAGTTTGTCGGCCAGACCAAGGACCGGCTGGCGACCACGGATGCGCAGCGGCTGGTCGAGGGGGCGGTGCGCGACCATTTCGACAACTGGCTGGCGGCCGACACGAAATCGGCGGGCGCGATCCTCGATTTTCTGGTGCTGCGGGCCGAGGAGCGGCTGCGGCGCCGGCAGGAAAAGGAGACGCAGCGCAAGACCGCCACCAAGAAACTGCGCCTGCCCGGCAAGCTGGTGGATTGCACGTCCAGCACCCGCGCGGGCACCGAGCTTTTCATCGTCGAGGGCGACTCTGCGGGCGGATCGGCCAAGATGGGGCGCGACCGCAAGACGCAAGCCCTGTTGCCGCTGCGCGGCAAGATCCTGAACGTGCTGGGGGCGGCGAGCAGCAAGCTGGGCAGCAATCAGGAGATCGGCGATCTGACGCAGGCGCTGGGCGTGGGGCTGGGGTCGAAATTCAACCTCGACGATCTGCGCTATGACAGGATCATCATCATGTGCGACGCGGATGTGGACGGGGCGCATATCGCGGCCCTGCTGATGACGTTCTTCTTTTCGCAGATGCGCCCGATGATCGATGCGGGGCATCTCTATCTGGCCTGTCCACCGCTTTACCGTCTCAGCCAGGGGGCCAACCGCGCCTATGCGCTGGACGATGCCGAGCGCGATGTGCTGCTGGCCAAGGGGCTGGGCGGCAAGGGCAAGATCGGGGTCGGCCGCTTCAAGGGCCTGGGCGAGATGGACGCCAAGGACCTGAAACTGACCACGATGGACCCGGCCAGCCGCCGCCTGATCCGCGTGACCATCGACGAGGACGAGCCGGGCCAGACCGGCGACCTGGTGGAGCGGCTGATGGGCAAGAAGCCGGAATTGCGG
>JAWLFT010000066.1:0-17337 GCA_041685435.1 Roseovarius sp. | reverse complement strand
TATTCGACCTCGGCCTGCGCCATGTTCTCGGCAACAGTGATCGGACCATGCATTCCGGATTCCATGTGACCGGGGATCAGGCACGCGAACTGGAATTTCCCGGCATTTCCAAAGCTCCAGACAATCTCTCCGGTTTCACCCGGCGCAAGGCGGATCGCGTTGGGGTCGTCATGTTCCATTTCCGGAAACTTCTGCATCAGCTTGCGGTGTTCTTCGTTGTTTTCATGGGTGTCCATGACAAACTCGTGGTCAACTTCTCCGGCATTATGGACCCGGAGGCGCACCGTTTCGCCGGGTTGAAAACTTAGGTCGTCGGGTTCGAAGATCATTTCGCCATCCGAGGTTTCACGCATCGTGATTTCGATCGTGCGGCTTGCCTCGGCGGGCGTGCCGGGACTGCCGACTTGCATCATTTCGGCGTGACCATGTCCCGCCATATGTTCATCGTCATGGCCGCCGTCATGGGTTCCGGCAGCGAAAGCCGGCACTGTCAGAGCGAATGTGAGAGTCGTTGTCAGAAGAAGGTTTTTCATTTCGTTGTCCTGTGGTTTGGTTGGTCAGGTCGAAGGGCCAGTCAGCCCTTTGAGGATGGCCTTGGTGTGAGGATGGTATTGGGAGTGTTGTTGGTGGTAAATTCCGGCAGTTCACCGGTCCATTCATAGGCCTGCTCGCCCGGCGGATTTTCGTACCATCCGGGGTCGGAGTAGTCGTCGGCGGCGATGCCATCGCGCACTTTGACTATCGAGAACATGCCGCCCATCTCGATCGGCCCGTGCGGTCCCCAGCCCGTCATCATCGGGATGGTGTTGTCGGGCAAGGGCATTTCCATCCGGCCCATATCCGCCATGCCGGCCGTGCCCATCGCCATGTATTCCGGCTGGAATTCATGGATCTTCCGGGTGAGCGCCGACTTGTCCACGCCGATATAGGTGGGCACGTCATGGCCCATTGCATTCATCGTATGGTGCGACTTGTGACAATGGATCGCCCAGTCGCCCAGATGATCGGCGGTGAACTCGTAGGCCCGCATGGCCCCGACGGGGATATCGATGCTGACTTCCGGCCATTGGGCGCTTTCCGGCACCCATCCGCCATCCGTGCAGGTCACCTTGAAATGATAGCCGTGCATGTGGATCGGGTGATTGGTCATCGTCAGGTTGCCGACACGCACCCGCACCCGGTCGCCCTTGTTGACCACCAGCGGATCGATGTCGGGGAAGATCCGGCTGTTCCACGTCCACATGTTGAAATCGGTCATCGTCATGATGCGCGGCACATATGTCCCGGGGTCGATGTCGAAGGCGTTCAGCATGATCAGGAAATCGCGGTCCACCGGCATGAAGGCCGGATCCCTTGGATGGACCACGAACATGCCCATCATCCCCATGGCCATCTGCACCATCTCGTCCGCGTGCGGATGGTACATGAACGTCCCCGATTTGATGAGGTCGAACTCGTAGATGAAGGTCTTGCCGGGCGGGATGCCCGGATGGCTGAGGCCCCCCACGCCATCCATCCCCGAAGGCAGGATCATGCCGTGCCAATGCACCGAGGTATGCTCGGGCAATTTGTTGGTGACATAGATCCGCACGCGGTCGCCCTCGACTGCCTCGATGGTCGGACCGGTCGACTGGCCGTTATACCCCCAGAGATGCGCGGTCATGCCCTCGGCCAGTTCGCGCTCCACCGGCTCCGCGACGAGGTGGAACTCCTTCACGCCGTTGTTCATGCGGTGTGGCAGGGTCCAGCCATTCAATGTCACGACCGGGTTGTAATCCGGCCCGGATACCGGGCGGGGTGTCACCTGCGTTGCCGCACTGTCCATGACCGCGGCGTCGGGCAGGCCCATGTTCGAGGTCTTACCCCAGGCCCGGGAAGAGACCAAAGCTGCCCCCACGGCACCGGCTCCGAGCAATTGACGTCTGTTCATCATGTCATCGGTCCTTTCAGTGACCAGCGCCGCCACCGGCGGCAAGTGTTGCACCCTGCGCACCGGCCCCGCCTTCGCCTCCGCCTCCGCCATGGATGGCGGCGGTCAGATCGGCCTGGGCCAGATAGAACTCACGCTTTGCATTCGCGGCGTCCAGCGATGCGCTCAACTTTTCGCGCACATCCGTCAAAAGCTCGAACGTGCTGGTGATCATGCCGTTGTAGGACAGCAGACCTTCTTCCTCGACGGTCTGGCGCAGCGGCACCAGAACATCGCGGTAATGCCGGGCAATCCGGTAGGAGGCTTTATAGGCATTCGCCGCGCTGCGGGCTTCCGACCGAACATCGACGGCCTTTTCCGCAAGGACATTGGCTGCCTGAAGATAGGCCAGCTCCGCCTTGCGCATCCGGGCCTTGCCGCTGTCATAGATCGGAATGGCGAATTCCAACTCGATCTGCGGCGTGGTCTCGGTCTTTATGTTGCCGTTTTCCGACTCCCGCTCGGCCTCGAGACCCGCGATAAGCTCGAGATCGCTGACGATCCGGGTCTGGTCCGTCAGACCGAACGCCGCCGCCTGCGCTTCCAGCCCAAGCCGGGCCACGCGCAGATCGACACGGTTCTCCAGAGCCTTGCCTTCGATATTCCCCACGCCGCCCACCGAGGACGGCAACGCCGGCAAGGCATCGGGAACGAAATACGCGACCTCGGCCCCCCAAAGCCCCATCAGCCGGGTGAGATCCTCCTTGGCGCGGGTCGCAGCCAGCCTTGCCTGTGCCAGTTCCCCTGCCAGTTCCGCATTGAAGGCCTGTTCCCGGGCTTGTCCTGCCTTGTTGAGTGCGCCGGTTTCACCCAGCCTGCGGGCAAGTTCCGAGCCGGCATCGGAGGTTGCCTTGGCGCGTCCGAGGTAGCTGACCATCTCGAAGGCCGAGACCGCATTGACCCAGGCCCGCCGCGTCCGGTTGGCAAGGCCGAGCGTGTCGTTCACCGCCTCCAGCTGCGCGGCCCGGAACCTCACATCTGCCAGCGCCATCCTTTGGGTGCGGGTGGTCGCATCCAGAATGTTGGTCCGGATCAATCCTTCGATCGCCCGATAAGCGCCCAGTTCGGCGGCACCGATGCCCAGCACACCGATCGATATGACCGGATTTTCCGGTGTGGACTCCTGCCAGGCCTCGGCCGCGGACAGGCCGACATTGGCATACGAAGCCTGCAACCCCTTGTTGTTGAGCAGCGCGACCTGAACTGCGGTATCCGCGGAGATCGTCTTGCGATGCACCATGTCATGCACCTGCTTGCGCAGCGCGTCGTTCTCGGCCTGCGTTTCGGCGAAGGCCGTTCGCTTGCCGGTGGCGGCCAAGGTCAGGCTTGAGACATTGGCAAAACCGGCCTTAGACTCGGTGAAAGCCTCCGGAACCGCAGTTGCGCACGCCCCGAGCAGAAGTGGCAACCCCATGGCCAGCGAGAGTTTTGGGGAACGCATCACTTGTCCTCCAACTGTTCGTCATTGACCGCGCGCCAGTCTCGGGGGCTTGTCGGCCCGCGATATGTATAGCCCGCCAAAGGATCCCGATATCCGAGGGGTGAGGAAACGGTCGTGTCAGCGGCGAGCTGTTGCGCGGCCACGACCGGAAGGGGCGTCGGCTCGTAAGCGCATGCGCCGAGTACAAGAGCCGCAGCCCCCGTCAAAAGATGGATTTTCATTGAATGTCACCTTACTGATTTCAGTGTGTCCCGCGCAAGACGATGCGCGAGGCGCCAGCCCCGGGTCGGGGCCGATATCAGCTCAGGTTCGTGGGGGGCGTATCAGCACCACCGACCGGATCGACGCGGACTGATCATCCTGCAGTCGGAAGGCGCGTCTTTCGGCGTCCCCGACAGCGTGCCCTGTCGGCATGTCCATGACAGCGGGCTGGCAGATGCCGTCGCAGCAGTCGTCTGCTGACTGGGCATGCGACGATTCCGCACGGTGTGCATGCGCGTCACCCTTGCGGTCTGACCCGGATGCCTTGTCAAGATGATGCGGACAGTCGTTCGATGGGGTGGCGGCGACGCCTTGGCGGTCGCCATGCATGTCGGACGCAGCATGCGAGACCGACGGCGGCACTGCTATCATGCCTATGGCAATCAGGAGACATGCAAATCTCCATGCTCGTCCAAAGATGCCATCATGCCAATCCATGCGTTATTCTTGTTGAAAAGCAGGCCACATGTCAACCTCTCCGCAGCGGGCAGCTCCGGCGTTGTCCTGAACCGTCATGCCGATGCGGCGCTTCGACTTCGCTTGCATGCCAGTCGTCAAGATCAGCGACAGCAAAGGGTGTGCCTTCACCTGACCATGCATCATGCCGCAGACTGCAGACCCGGCGAATCGCAGAAAGGTTCCACACTGCTGCCCGTCGACCGGACAAGCATGCTGCAAATGCAGCATGAAATCTCAGCTGGCCGGCTGAAAAATCCGGGTTTGCAGATGTCGCTTGCTTGTCCCGTCGCAAGGCCGTTCATCAGGATCATGAGCGCGCCCACAAGTGTCGCGATCCCGGCCGCAAGCGCCAGACGCAGCGCGAGCGAGGCGACGATGCGCCGGATCACCGCCCCGCATTGGTTGCGCAAATGCGCAACGCTCTGCGCAAGGCAGTCGCCCACCGCCGGGCCGCACCGAATGCGGATCAGACCCCCGCGACCGATTGCCGCAGCGTCGTCGCCATAAACGCAAGATCCAGCACGGCAGCGACGATCGGCACCGCTGCCACCATCACGGCAACAAGCGCGCCCAATGGCGATAGAAGAAAGCCCGCGATTTGCTGATCTGTCAGCGCCGGATCACCTGACAAGCGCACGGCCAGCCCGAGGATCGGCCCTGCCAGCGGCAGTCTCACCACCGAAACCGCACGCTCAGATGCAACGCCGTGAAAAGCAACACATCGGCCAAGGCACGGCGACAGGCTATGACCGTGCGAGGCCCATCTCAGGTCTCCGCCTCGGTGATCTTGCGCGCCTTCACCCGCTCCCGCAAGGACTGGAATATCACGTAGAGCGCTGGAATGACGAAGATGCCCACCAACGCCGCCGCCAGCATGCCGCCGGCGACGCCGGTACCCACGGCCCGGCGCGACAGCATCGAGGCACCCTCGGCGGTGACCAGCGGAATGAGGCCCGCGATGAACGAAAATGAGGTCATCATGACCGCGCGAAAGCGCGCATGCGCGCCCGAGATGGCGGCCTCCAGGATCTCTTCGCCCGCCTCGCGCCGCGCCTTGGCAAACTCCACGATCAGGATCGCGTTCTTGGCGGCCAGCGCCAGGAGCACCACCAGTCCGATCTGCGCATAGATGTTGAAAGGCAGCCCCGCGAGCAAGAGCGCCGCGAGCGCCCCTGCCACGCCAAACACCACCGACAGCATCACCGGGACCGGGATTGTCCAGCTTTCGTAAAGCGCGACGAGGAACAGGTAGGCGAACAACATCGCAAGCGCGAGGATCACCGCCGTCTGCCCCGCCGCCTGCTTTTCCTGCAACGCGGTGCCGGTCCACTCATAGGCGTAGCCCGCCGGCAGGTTGGCCTCGGTCACCTCTTCCATCGCCGCAAGCGCTGCCCCGGACGAAGAATCCGGCGCGGGGTTGCCGCTGACCTTGGCCGCGCGCTGGTTGTTGTAGCGCGACAGCGACATCGGCCCGGTGATGTACTCGGCGCGGGCAAAGGCCCCGACCGACACCATCTCGCCCGAGGCGCTGCGCACCTGGATGCGCGCGATGTCGTCGACACTGTCGCGATACTCGGGCGCAGCGCTCATCCGCACCTGCCACGACCGGCCAAAGAGGTTGAAATCGTTGATATAGGCCGAGCCGAGCGTCGGCTGGAGCGCGGCAAAGACATCCGATAGGGGGATGCCGAGCGCATAAAGCCGCTCGCGGTCGATTTCGAGAAAGAGTTGCGGGCTGTTGGCCGAAAACGTGCTGTAGACCCCCGACAGCGTCGGATCGCCATTGGCGGCGAACGAAAGACCCCGTGCTGTTTCGGCCAGTTCCTGCGGTGCGCGCCCCTGGGTATCCAGAAGCTGCAACTCGAACCCCGACCCTGTGCCAAGCCCGGCAATGGGGGGCAGATTGAAGGCAATGACCTGCGCGGAGCGGATCGCCGCACCCCGGCGCATGGTCTCGTCGATGGCGTTGAAGACGCTGGTCTCCTCGGTGGTCCGGTCGGCAAATTCCTCCATCGACACCAGCGCGAAGGCAGCGTTCGATTTGGTGATCCCGTCGAGCAGCGAGAACCCTGCGACCGAAGTCACCGAGGCCACACCCGGCAGATCCAGCAGAATCTGCTCCACGTCCTTTTGTGCCGCAAGGGTGCGGTTGACCGAAGCCGCTTCGGGCAGTCTTGTCTCGACGATGAATGAGCCCTGATCCTCGGATGGCAGAAACTCCGTCGGCACCGCCTTGAACAGCCCACCGGTCAGCACAACCGCCCCGATCAGCAGTAAGAGCCCCAGCACCACACGTCGCGCGATGGCCCGGGCCACGCGTGAATAGCCGTCGCGCGCGCGGTCGATCCCGCGCGAAATCCGGCCCAGCACGCCTGTCTTCGGCCCGTGACGTGGCTTCAGAAGAAGGCCACAAAGCGCCGGCGACAGCGTCAGCGCGTTGATTGAAGAGATCACCATCGACACCGAGATGGCGACCGCGAATTGTTGGAAAAGCTGTCCCGAGATACCGGGGATGAAGGCCACCGGCACGAAGACCGACAGCAGGACCAGCGTAGTGGCGACGATGGCACCGGTGATCTCGGACATTGCGGCAGACGCCGCCGCGGGCGCGGTCATCCCGGGGTTTTCGTCCATCTTGGCCTCGACCGCCTCGACCACCACGATGGGATCATCGACCACGATGCCGATGGCCAACACCATGGCAAGAAGCGATACGGTATTCAGCGAAAACCCCATCGCCTGCATAACCGCGAAGGTGCCCACCAGCGCCACCGGAACAGCGATGAGCGGCACGAGCGTGGCGCGCAGGGATCCAAGAAAAAGGAACACCACAAGCACCACGAGCACAAACGCCTCAAACAAGGTCGTCTGCACCTCCGCGATGCTTTCCTTGACGAAGGTGGAACTGTCCGAGACGATGTCGTATCCCATGCCTGCGGGGAAATCCGCCGCAACCGCCTCCATCATCGCCTTGGCCCCGTCGGCGGCGGCTATGGCATTTTCGCCCGGTGCCAGGTAGATCCCGATGAGAGCTGCCGGTTTCCCGTCAAAACTGGTGATCACGTCCGAATTCTTTTCACCGAGGCTCACGTCGGCCACGTCGCGGATGCGCAACACGCTGCCATCCGCGTCCGCGCGCAGGATGATCGCGCCGAATTCCTCGGGCGTTGACAGCCGTCCTTTGGTCGAGATGTTGAGTTGCAGCCCCGGATCCCGGGTCACCGGCTGCCCACCCACGCGCCCGATCGCGGCCTGCAGGTTCTGACTGCGCAGGGCGGCGGTCACGTCGGCGGGTGTCAGGCCAAGCGCCGCGAGCCGGTCCACATCCAGATCGACGCGCATGGCAAATTCGTTCGCCCCGAACATCGAGGCATCGCCGACGCCCTCGACCCGCTTGATCCGGTCCATGAGGTTGAGCCGGGCGTAGTTGGTGAGATCCCGGCCCTCCAGCGCATCGCTTTCTGCATGAAGCACGATGCCCATGAGCAGAGACGAAGATTTCTTGGCGACGCGCACGCCGGTCTCGCGGACCTCGGACGGCAGCAGCGGTTCGGCCAAGGAGACACGGTTCTGCACGTTCACGGCAGCGATGTCGGGGTCGGTACCCACCTCGAAGCTGATGTTGAGGATATAGGTGCCGTCGGCGCCGGAGTTGGAGGACATGTAGATCATGTCGTCCACGCCGACGACCTGATCCTCGATCACCTGCGCGACGGTCTGTTCCACCACCTCGGCGCCGGCGCCGGGATAGCTGGCGATGACCGAGACCTGCGGCGGCACGATATCGGGGAACTGTTCCACCGGCATGCGCGTCAGCGCGATGAGCCCGGCCAGAAACAGCACGATGGAAATGACCCCGGCAAAACGGGGCCGCTTGATGAAAACATCTGCCAGCATGGATCAGCCCCCGGGGTCTTCTGCATCGACAGCGGTGCCGGGGCGTACCTTGTTGATACCTTCGGTGATCACGCGCTCGCCCTCGGTGAGCCCCTCGGCGATAACGGCAAAGCCTTCGGCGTTGCGGCGCACGGTCACGCGGCGCTGTTCGACCACGTCGCCTTCACCCACGACCAGAACGAAGGCCCCTTGTATATCGCGCTGCACCGCTTGGGCCGGGATTGCCAACGCGCCCTCGGGCGTGTCCGAAGTCAGCGTCACGCGCACCAGTTCACCATCGAGCAGACGCCCCCCGGGATTGGCGAACCGCGCACGCAGGATCACGCTGTCGGTGCCCGGATTCACCCGGACATCGACAAAGTCGATGTCCCCTTGCCGGTCATGGACCGTGCCATTGGCCAGCGTCAGCGTGACGGCGGCCGTCCTGGACACCTCGCCGCGATCGACCCGTTCGAGAAAATTGCGCAGGACCGCCGTCGGCACCTGGAATTCGGCATGGATCGGATCGAGCTGGACCAGCGTCGCGAGCGCCCCGGTCTCGGGGCCCACCAGCGCGCCTTGGTCCACCGGCGTGTCCCCGAGGCGGCCCGCGAACGGGGCCTTGATCTCTATATAGGACAGGTTGGTGCGCGCCCGGTCCAGCGCAGCCTCGAGGCGCAGAACATCGGCTTTCGCCGTCGCCAACGCGGCCTCGGCCTGATCGAGCCTTGCCTGCGCGCCCGCTTCCCGCGCGACCAGTTCAGCCTGACGGTCGCGTTCGATGCGCGCCAGATCGCGCTGCGCCTCGGCCGCGCGCAGCGCCCCCTGCGCCTCGCGCGTCGAGGCTTCGTAGAGATCACCTTCGATAGCAAACAGCGTCTGCCCCTCGGCGACCGTCGCGCCGGGCTCAAAGCCGATTTCCTCGATGACACCCGAAACGCGCGCGAAAAGCTCGACCTTGCGATTGGCGTCCAGCCGCCCATTGAAGTCGGAGGTCTCCGCCAGGTCACGCGTCGCCGCCTCGACCGCGACGACAGCCGGGCGCGGTGCGGACTCCTGTGAAGAAATCGGGCCACCCGCGACTGTGAGAAACACGGAAAACAGGACCAGCCTAATCACTTGAGCCTCGCACAAAACTGATCCAATCATTTTATGAGCAAACATATCGAGCATGTCACGCGATAATCGCGGCGCGATATGAGAATTCGACACGTGAGTTGAAGATGATGCCGCGCCGCGAACGGATTGCGCTGTGCGAAAGCTGCCAGCTGCGCGCCTTTTGGGGGCAGGCACCGCCTCGACGGACCCCGACACGCAAAGAGCCTGCGAGGGCGAGACAGGCCGGCCCGCCTCCAGGGACCGAGCGCCAGCATCGCGGCGACGCCCCCAAAGGCCGTGCAAGTTGTGATCCGGCATCAGCTTGCGCCCCCCGGAGTCCACCTGATGACATCATGCAAGCCATCCGCCATTCCGTTTGGGTCGAGCACAGCCCCAAAGCCCCACAGGCAGGGCATCCCGAGTGCGCGCAAGAAGTCCGAGTTTTGCTTCATCTCAGCGAAACGTCATGATCAAGGTCCAAGGTGTCCGGGATATTTTCACAGCGCGGAGGTCACTCGCGAAGTATGTGCAGCACTGATGAACGCATGTCCAATGCGGGAGTGTTGCCCTGTGATGCGTTTCATGCATCACAGCAGGCTGTCCAAGCGATCTGACGCAGGCGGCCGCCCGCCAACCTTGCTCGGGAGAGGAGTCTCGGAGACCCGATCATTCCAGATCGAAGCGCCCATGGCGACGGTGCCACCCTGCCGCATAGCGGTTTCGTTCAATGGATGATGTTGCCTGGTTCGGGCAGGGTACCGGGCCGCAAAACCGGCCTGAACCCGGCGCGCTTTGACAGCGCCCTGCTCTTTGATGTCGAAGATGCATTACACGCGCGATCTTATGCATTGGACAGGGCCAGGGACAGAATGCAAAAGGCCCTGCGGTGTCTCTCGGTGGTGCGGCCCCTGCGCCACGTATCTTGCCACTTCATCGGATAAAAGGTCCGATGGCCGCGACGCCTGACCCCGCGTCCGTAGCAGACAAGGAAAAACCCTTCGTGTCAGATCGTGTTCATGCAGTTGGTGCGGGAGCGGTAACCGCTTGCCACAGGGCCCGCCCGGGCAGATCCATGTTGCTTGCGGCAATTATCTGTCTCGCACTACTGCCGGTCACGGCTCTGGCAGAGGCGCCGTGGGGCGGCGATTGGCAGACCTATTGGCGTGACGGGGCGGCGATCCTGACGCTCGAACAGGACGGCAACCGGGTGACCGGCAGCTACGAGCCGGGCGGCGGCCGTGTGCAGGCGACGACCGATGGCGTTCGACTGGTGGGTACCTGGCAGCAGCGGGGCGCATCGGGAAGTTTCGTCTTGGCGCTGGACGCCGACAGGGACATTTTCACGGGCCGCTATGAGAGTGGCGAATACTGGAACGGCGAACGCATGGCTGCGGACGCGACCATCAGCGGCCCCTTCACACGGACCGACACGCCGCGCGAGGCGATACGCACGCTGCTCGCTGCGGGAAATCGGGTCGCCTACGAGGGCGAGCCCGGCGCCATGCGCGTGGTGGAGCAGCTCCTCACGTTCGAGGGCGAAGCAACCGACAGCCGCGAAGAGACACTGCGCCGCAGGCTGCTCTGGCAACTGGTCGACCTGTCCACCTTCCGGCTGCGCGACATACCGGGGGACCCGTCCGGCGACGCGGCGACATTTCCTATCGGACCGGCGGGCACCAACGAGACATTCGAACTGAGGTTTGCGAAAGAGGCAGAGGGCTGGCGGCTTATCGTGCCGGCGCTTGACCGGATCGAGGCCGATACCGACCGCATACTGGATGCGCTCGGGCATGCCTCGGCCGAAGCGGCGCTTTCGGCACGCGCCGACAGCCCTCGCGGCGCGCTGCGCCGGTTCCTTCTTGGCACGCAGGACTGGGGCGGGCCAGGCCGCGCCGGGGCGCTCGCGGCGCTCGACCTGTCGCATTTGCCCGCCCAGCTTTACGAGATCCAGGCACCGGTGCTCGCCGACTATCTCAAGCGCGTGCTCGACCGGGCGGGATACCCGATCTGGCAGGAAATCCCCGACGACCCCGCGCGGCCCACGCCCTATGAGCATTATCGTCACCCGGCAGGCGCGATCGTAATCGACCGGTCTCCCACGGCCGAAGGTGAGCCAGGGCCGTGGCGCTTTACGGCCGACACGATGCGGGGCGCGCCGGATCTCTTCGCCGCGATGCAGGATCTCCCCGTTGCAGAGGGCATCACCGCCTCGGCGCCGCTGACCGACTTCTTCCAGCTGCGCCAGACCGTGAGGGAGAACTGGCCGGAGCTGACGCGGCGCTACGGGCTCCTCGAATTCTGGCAATGGGGCCTGCTTGTCGGTGCCGGGATCGGCGCCATTTTTATCGGGTGGGTCGTGGGACGCACCGCGACCGGGCTTCTGCGCGCGCTCGGCCGTCGGCTTTCACTGGAGCTGGAGCCCGCCACCATCCGCGCTCTCGACTGGCCGTTACGGATGGCGGTGGCTGGGATGGCCGCGATCTTTGCCTTCGGATGGCTCGGCCTCGCGCAGACCGCGCTTGAAGGGGCGAACCTTGCGATCACCTTCATAACGACGCTGGCCATCACGCTGGTATTGTTCCGGCTCGTGGGCTTTGTCGGGACGCATCTGCGCCATCGCGCGGAGGAAACGCCGACCGTCGTCGACCAGATATTCGTTTCGCTCGCGATGGGGCTGGTGCAGATGCTTATCGTCATAGGTGGCATCGTCGCGCTCGCCGAGATCATCGGTCTGCCCTATGAAGGTGTGCTGACGGGCCTCGGGGTAGGCGGCATCGCGCTGGCCTTCGCGGCGCGCGAGACGGTGTCGAACCTGCTCGCGGGTGCGATCCTGATGGCCGACCGGCCGTTTCGGCAGGGCGACCTGATCGAAACGGATCAGGGGCTGGCCACGGTTGAGCTCGTGGGTCCGCGCTCCACGCGGATGCGCACGCTCGACGACACGCTTCTGGTGAAGCCGAACGCCCAGCTGACCGACCGCGGCATTGTCAACTTCACCAAGCGCCGCAAGCGCAAGATCCTGCTGCAGATCGGGCTGACCTACGACACCCCTCGCGACAAGCTCGACATTTTCGTGGATCGATTGTCGGAAACCTATCAGGCGCAGGCGCGCGCCGATCTGACGAGCGGATGGGTCGGGATGACGGGCTTTGGTCCGTCCTCGATCGACATCGAGCTCTGGGGCTATTTCCGCGTCTACAGCCATGACGCCTTCGTGACGGCCCGTCACGCCCTCGTCGGCGACATCATCGCCCTCGCGCAAGAGGTCGGCGTGTCCTTCGCCTTCCCGACCCGAATGGTTCACCTTTCCGGCCGAGGCGAGGCCCCGCGCGAAACACCGCCAAGCCCCGAAAGGGCGCGAAACGTGCCCGCGCTCGAGACGCAGTGACCCGCAGGCGATCACACCCCGAGGATGGTGTTCTGCCCGAGGCACGGGTATTGAAAGCGGCTTTTGAAGGCCCGGCACGCACGTGTGACGAAAACGCCTAATCGATCTGCACAGACAGCACGCGCGCAGGGTGTTGCCCCGTGATCCGCATCGCGCGGCCCGGCGGCTCGTAATCGATATCCTCCAGAAGGATCACGTCTCCGGCGACGAAGTGCCGCACATCGCCGGTACTTGATGTCAGTTCAATTTCGCCGGAGAGCAGGGCGCAAAGCTGACGGCGGCTGGAAAAATCCTTGCTGCTGGAAAAACCCGGCGGCAATTCCGAGAAGAAATAGCGTTTGCAGGGTCGCGAGCCGGACATCATGAGAGCGGCTCCCAGCAAATCGTTGCAAGATCCTCGCAACTCCACTTTTTCCTCGCCGAAATGTGTGCCGCCCTGGCCATCGTTCAAAAACGTGGTGATCCGCATCGTCGTTTCAGTGTCCTGCATTTGCTCCGAACCTCTGCGGCTTGCGTCATGTGCCTTGCGTGGTCAGCCACGTAACTCTTGAAAAAAGCTATAGCCCCAGACCTGATTTGGAAAGTCGAAATTGCCGGCATCCTCTGGTCGACCGGCGCTGCGCGTCCCGCCCATCCCAAGCCATGGCGAGGGTCGGACGAGCGCAGGGAAACCAACGCTGCGGGTTTTCGAAAGGCGTGATCCCACGCTGCACGCCGATGATCCCGACATGATGCGCTGCGGGCATTCTCGATGCCGCCTGCGGTTGCGGCCTACTCCGGTCCGGGGCTGATCTGCCATCCCCCATCCGCGGTGCGGCAGCGCCAGGTGCGGTAGGTGAAGGGCTCGGGCCGTTTCACGGTGGCCACGCGGTGGACCAGCTCCGCGCAATTGCCCTCGATCAGCCCGAGCGTGACGGCCCCCTTGGACCGGCTCGCGGGGTTGCTCCAGCGCCGCGCGTTGCCGGTTTGCCCCAGCGGGTCGACCAGTTGCAGCGCGGCGGTTTCCATGGCCGATATGTCACCGGGTGCCAGCCCTGCAGTCTCCAGCATCTTGCCAAGACCGCGCGCCTGCGCCGGCCCCGTGGTCATCAACGACAGCGCCAGAAGCGCCGCGAAGATCAGGTGTGAAGGTTTCATGAATCGATCCTTTTTTGTCGCTGCGAATAACGTCCTCATTGGGCTGATCCGTTCAGCCGCAATGCCATCACGAACAGGGCCGCGCCGCTGCCCGGAAGCTCGGCCGACAGGCTTGGGCACCGTTGCAAGGTCCCGCCGAACAGCACAAGCGCGCCGGGCCCCACCGACAGCAAGCCCGCCCGGGCGACACCATGTCGGGGTTTTCATCGCGGCCGCCTCAGATTGCCTGCTTGCGGGCCGCCAGGCCCAGAGTGATCAGGGAAATCCCGTTCGAGATCAGTTCGATCGCCAGAAGGATACCCAGCACCACCGCCGCCGAAAACGGAAAACTCGTCAGGATCATCGCACCGAGCCCTACCGAGACGAGGCCCGACAGGATCAGCGTCGCCTTGAGCCCGGCGCTTTGCATCCTGAAGGCGAACACGATGCGCAGCGCCCCGATGAACAGCATCAGCACCGCCACCACGACCGTCAGGCGCAGCACGCCCTGTAACGGGTTGCCCACCAGGTTGATTCCAATCGCCAGAACCGCGGCCCCGAGGATCAGCGAAAGGATGCGCGACCCCCAGCTGTCATCGCCAAGGATCGATAAAAGCATGAGCACACCGATGGCGATGAACAGATAGCCGGTCAAAAGCTCCGCAGTGAGCGTGGCGGCTAGCGGGTTCAGAAGGGCGAATATGCCGCCAATCAGCGACAGCGCGCCGACTCCGAGCATCAAAACGGAATTCTTCATGATCTTTCTCCTCGAATTCGTAAAATTCGCGCCTCCGACGATGTCGCCACAATCGCGAAGCCGTCCCGACGCGAAGGCGTCACCGGGCCATGATCTGCGATGCCCCGCACCGTTGTCTCATGACCCCTCTTTTGCCGCGTTCTCTTCCTTCTTGCGCTGGCCTGTCAGCACGGCCGGGTGTCGGGCCTGTTTGGCTGGCACGTGTTTTGACCCCCGTGAGACCTTATACGCAGGTGCCTATCGCAGGGTGGCCGGACGGGCGATCGGAGGGCTGATGCGTGGTGACGTCGCAATGCGTGGCATCGGCCGGGGTAGCGCGCCGATTGGTGGCCGCGGGCGGGGCGCGGTGCCTATGGGGGGCACTGGACGCGGCGCGGTCCCGATAGGAGGAACCGCCTGGGCCGGTCGATCCGGACGGGCCGGCCGATCCGGTCGACCGTACATATAGTAGTAGTCGTTCCAGTACAGCGAATCGTCATAGCGATAGTGTGCTCCACCCCCTCCCCCATCGCAGGCGGCAAGCCCGATTCCGGCAAAGGCCAGTGTGCCCAGCAGTCTTGCGCGACGCATCATTCTCACCATTTGACGTCCTTCTCGGTTCAGGGAATGGCGCGGAACGATGCAAACACCCCGTTCAGCACGCTTGCAAAGGCCGGATCGGCGCCGGCTTCCAGAACAGCCGCGACGATGGCGACGCGCCCACCGGGCAGCTCGATAGCGGCAACGGTGAATTGCAACTCCCGACCGTCGCGGCGTCCGGTGCCGGCAAACACCTCGGCCGGTCTGCCGGCAATCCGCCGCATCACAGGCGCAGTGACCTCGGCCTCGAACGCCAGGAAATCGCCCAGCTGGCCCAGATACGCGCGGGCGCCGGCCAGGTCCGTGACCGCGGGCGGCGACATGAGGCCCATCCAGACATCCCCGTCTACAGTCGGCTCCAGCGCCAGAACCCGCGGGATCAATTGAGGCGCATCGCCCTCAGATCGTGCGATCTCTCGAGGGCCACCCGTGCGGACGGACCAGAAATCCGGCACCTCCACCGTGAACAGAGCCCGACCGCCTTCGCCATAGCTGACAGGTGTCTGCGCACCCGCCAGACCGGCCGAAATCATGATCGCCGAAAAAATTCCGATCAGCCTTTTCATCGATACCTCCTCTCATTGGACAAATGCCGGCCCGTCCCGGCATGTCTGCCATAACCGCCCCCGATGGTCTCAAGTCCCTGATGGGAGACAAGGATTGCGCGGGGTTTCTCCTCTGTGCGGCCAGGGTCCGCCGAGGGTCGGGTGCGGTCGCGCGCGTGCGTCTCGAAGGGTAATGTGATGCGGTCGCCCATCTCAGCGCGGAAACAGGAAGGTCATTCCAAGACGGAATCCCAAGTCATCCGGCCCCCCTTTCGGGCTGTCGGCCCAATACCGCACTCCGGCCTGAAAGCTCACGGGCTGACCGTTGATGTTGACCAGGCGTGCAGCGATCAGGTTGATCGGCACTGCCCAGGACTCGGTTTCCCAGTCATAGGCCGTTTCCGCACTTGCCGTGAGCGTGATCGCCGCGGGCGACGTGTAGGAGAGGAATGGCTGCAGGAAGCTCTGGTTCACATCCCGGCGATCGCCGTCACCGGCGAAGGACCAGACGTGGTTGAACAAAGCACCATAGGTAAAGGGTCCGTCGACGCGCAGGGCCGTCGCCGTTGGACCTGCCGTCCATTTCTCAGTGCCAAGCGCATCATTGGTTGCCGTGGGCAGCCCGAGGGCAAGGCCCGCGCCCCAGATCAGACCTCCATCACTGCCCGCGTCACGGGGCGACAGAAAGAAGCTCTGCAAGGTATCACCGAGACCGGTCTGTCTGCTGCCGGGACGCACATCCTCTTGCCAGATCACCGGCAGGATGGTGCGGCTGATGATGTTCCAGTCCTCATTCAGCCGAAACGGATAGACGGGCTGGATATTGAGCGTGGTGCGCGACCCGTCACCATCCGGGCCGAACCCCTCGTCATGATTCAACTGGAAGGGAATGCTGATCAGATCAGCGATCGGGTTGGCCAGTTTCTGTGCCGTGTCCGCATCCTGGGCATGGCTCATGGCCGGAAACAAGGCGAAACACAAAGCGGCGGCAAATCGGTTCGGACGGAGTTGCATTTGGTATTCCTTTAAAGGGGTGTTGCGTCACCAGACCTTCGCAAGGGTCAAGCGGATGGTGTCACCCTCGGGCTGGCCAGCCGGTGACGAGACGGTGGTCTCGTAGTTCAGAAAGACGGTTGCGACAGACGGGATGCGCCAGCCAAGGCCGGCCCCGAGACGCCAGGTATCGGCTGCATTGTCCTGTCCCACGCCGTCCAGACGGGTCTCGCCGCCCCGGTCGTAATAGGCGTCGGCGGTCAGCCAGAAATCGGGTGTCAGATTCCGGCTCGCGTGCAGTTCGATCTGGTAAAGCGGTCGCTGCTCCAGCGTGCCGGCAGCGCCCGGAGCATCGTCGTTATCGCCGAAGACGCGGGTCGTGGCGTAGAGTTCCAGCCAGGTCCAGCCCGCATCCGGTGTGTAGCTGTAGTTGATCGTCGGCGACAGGCTCCAGCGGTTGGAGCCGACATTCACACGGGAATCCGGATCGTAGGCGCCGGTCGGAAAGGTCGCCGTCAGGTGAAACGACGCAAATGTTTCCGGGTCCCACGCCCCGAAGGCTTCCTTGCTCAGGGCCGGCGCGCCGAAGATATTGACCTCGGCGACGACCCCGACATCGCCGATCCCGGCGTCGCCGTCTCCGAACGGTCCGGCGGCGACGTCGATATCGGCATGTGGCAACACGAAGGACAGCCCGCCGGTGCGCCCTGCTACATCGATGATCCGCGACAGGATCAGGGATTGCGACGTGATGTCGGTCGTGACGTTGGAGATCCCGAATTCCGCGGCCCCATCGACCGGGGCCACGCTGTTCGAAAAACCGAGATTGTAGAAGGTGACCCAGGTATTCACCGG
>JAWLFT010000065.1:0-17399 GCA_041685435.1 Roseovarius sp. | reverse complement strand
GTGCCCGCATTTCTGCAGCCAGCGCAGCATCATGATGTTGAGAAGATGCCCGACATGCAGCGATTTGGCGGTCGCGTCGTAACCGATATAGGCGGTCACGGTGCCTTGGCTGAGCGCCTCGTCCAGCCCCTGAAAATCGGTGCAATCCGACAGGTAGCCGCGCGTCATCATCACGTGCAGAAACTCGGATTTGGGGTGGTATGTCATGAGGCTTGTCCCGGCTTGATTTGCGCGGCATGTATAGGCACTTGGTGGGCAAAGGAAAAGGCCATGTTGCAGGAGGGCCGCGTGCGGGCTTTGGGGACGATGTCGGGCACGTCGCTTGATGGCGTGGATGCGGCCATGGTCGAGACCGACGGCGAGGCGATCTTCGGGTTCGGCGCGACCGCGTATCGCGCCTATCTGCCAGGCGAGCAGGCGGTGCTGACCGACGCCCTGGGCAAATGGCCGGGGGAGGGTCCGGGCGAGGGTCTGGCCGAGGCCGAGGCGCTGGTGGAGCGCGCGCATCTGGAGGTGCTGGGCGGCTTGGACGGGGCCGGGATCGTCGGCTTTCACGGGCAGACGCTGGCACACGAGCCGCGCGGGCGCGGCACGCACCAATTGGGCAGCGGCACGCGGTTGGCGCAGGCGCTTGGGCTGCCGGTGGTCTGGGATTTCCGCCGCGCCGATATCGAACAGGGCGGCGAGGGCGCGCCGCTGGCGCCGTTCTTTCATTTCGCCTGTGCGCACTGGATCGGGGCCGCCGCCCCGCTGGCGGTTCTCAACCTCGGCGGGGTGGGCAACCTGACATGGATCGACCCGCGCCACGCGCGCCCCGAGGAGGCGGGCGCGCTGCTGGCGTTCGATACCGGGCCGGCCAATGCGCCGATCAACGATGCGGTGATGGCCCGGCGGGGCGAGACCTGCGACCTTGACGGCGCGCTGGCCGCCCAGGGCACGGTGTCGCAAAGGGCGGTGGACGCGTTTCTGGACGACGACTGGTTCCGGCGCACCCCTCCGAAATCGCTCGACCGGGGTGCGTTTGCGCAGATCGCCGGGCTGGTCGCGGATCTGGGCGATGCCGATGCGGTGGCGACGCTGACCGCAATGGCCGCGGCCGCCGTGGCGCGCGGAATGGCGCACTGCCCGGCCCCGCCCGACCGCCTGCTGGTCACCGGGGGCGGGCGGCGCAACCCGGTGATGATGCGGATGCTGACCGCGCACATGGCCTGTCCGGTTGACCCGGTCGAGGCGGTCGGGCTTGACGGTGACATGCTGGAGGCGCAGGCTTTCGCGTATCTGGCGGTGCGCGTGGCGCGGGGACTGCCCACGTCCTGCCCCGGCACGACCGGTGCGCGCGCGCCCGTCTCGGGCGGCACGCTGAGCCGTCCGGTGGAGGCGTGATGAAGTATGATCTGGATCTGGGCGCGGGGCAGGGGACGCGGCTTGGGCTGATCGTTCTCGCGACCGACGAGACGCTGGAATGGGAGGTGCGCGGCACGCTGGCGCGGCACGATCTGAACCTTTTGCACGCGCGCATCCCGGCGCGGGCCGATGTGACGCCCGAGGATCTGCGATCCATGGCGCCCGAGATGACGCGGACCGCCGCGCTTTTGCCGCGCGATCTGTCGGTGGTGGGGTACGGCTGCACCTCGGCCAGTGCGATCATCGGCGCAGCCGAGGTGAGCCGGCTGATCCAGGAGGCGCATCCCGGCACGCCGGTGACCAATCCGCTGGGCGGGGTGGTCGCGGCGCTGCGGGCGCTGGGGGCGACTCGCGTGGCGATGGTCACACCCTACGTGGCCGAGGTGAGCGCGCCGATGCGCCGCGCGCTGGCCGATCACGGCATCGAGGTGGTGGCCGCCGTCAGTTTCGATCAGCACGAGGACTGGACCGTGGCGCGGATCGCCGAGGCCTCTACGCAGGCCGCGATGCTGGAGGTGGGGCGCGCGCCAGGTGTGCAGGCGATCTTTACAAGCTGCACCAATCTGCGCACCTTCAACGTGATCGAGTCGGTCGAGGAAGAGCTTGGCCTGCCGGTCGTCAGTTCCAACCAGGCGCTGTTGTGGGACATGTTGCGGCTTGCGGGTGTGGCGGCGCGCGGCTGGGGGCCGGGACGGCTGTTTGACCTCGAGACACTTGGAGAGAGACCCGAATGAGTGAAGACGAGCGCAGGCCCGCGACGATCGCGGCACAGGCGGCGGGGGCGGTGGACACGGCGACGGGCGGTGTGGTGCCGGGGATCTCGATGGCCACGACCTATGGGCGCGGGCCCGACTACGCGCTGCTGCGCGAGGGCAACAGCTATGGCCGCGACGACAACGACACGGTGCGTCAGGCCGAGGAGGTGATCCGGCAACTCGAGGGCGCGGGCGCGAGCCTGCTGTTTCCGTCGGGCATGGCGGCGGTGGCGGCGGTGTTCCGGGCGCTGCCGTCGGGGGCGCGGGTGGTGCTGCAATCGGGGATCTATCACGGCACGGCGTCCTTCGTGCGGGCCTATTGCGTGCGCCGCGCGATCCTTCTGGACGAGGTGGACGCGGCCGATCCCGGCGCGCTGGCCGAGGCATGCCGGTCCTCGGCCGACATGGTCTGGATCGAGACGCCGTCGAACCCGTGGCTGAAGACCACCGATATCGTGGCCGCCTCCGGCATGGCGCACAAGGCCGGCGCGGTGCTGGTGGTCGATGGCACGGCGGCGACGCCGGTGCTGACCCGGGCGCTGGCGCTCGGCGCGGACATGGTGATGCAATCGGCGACCAAGGCGCTGAACGGCCATTCGGACGTGCTGGCCGGGGCGCTGTCCTGCCGCGACCCAAGCCAGCCGATGTGGCAGGAGATCGCCCGCGACCGGCACGCCGCAGGCGCGATCCTCGCACCGTTCGAGGCGTGGCTTCTGATGCGCGGGATGCGCACGCTGCCGCTGCGGATGGAGCGGATGTGCGCCAATGCGCTGGCCGTGGCCGAGTATCTGGACAATCGTGGCGATATCGCGGCGGTGCTCTATCCCGGGCTGCCGGGCCATGACGGCCACGAGATCGCGGCGCGTCAGATGTGCGGCGGTTACGGATACCTGCTGTCGGTGCTGGTCCGGGGCGACCGGCAGCGCGCGCTGGACGTGGTCGGGCGCTTGCGGGTTTTCCACCGGGCGACCTCGCTGGGCGGGGTCGAGAGCCTTGTGGAGCATCGCCAGACCATCGAGCCGCAAAGCGGTATCCCCGACACGCTGCTGCGGTTGTCGATCGGCATAGAGGATGCGGGCGATCTCATGGCCGATCTGGGGCAGGCGCTGGACGGCTAGGGCGGCGCGCGTCGCCGGGCCGCTGCGCCATCACCTGTCCGTCCCCCGGACAGGCGATCTGTCAAAGCTGGCGCTTGTTCGGTTTGGCCGGGATAAAGTGCCCTCAACAAGGGTCTGATCGCGTGCCTGCGGACAGGCGCCGGCGCGGATGTGTCGGAGGTCGGCACAGGCCACACCCGCCGCCGCGCCGCCTATCGGGTGTGGACGTCCGGACGCGCGCCGCGCGCCGCTCACGCCACGAAATCGAAGCTGTCGGTGCGCGCGTTGGTCCAGTATTTGGCAAAGGCGGGATGCGTGACGGTGCCGTTCAGCAAGTCGCCCGGCTCCAGCCACAGATACTGGCTGGCCGCGGAGCGCACCTCGCGGCTGTTGACGCGGATCATCAGGTGATGCGGGGTGAAATCGCGGGGGCTGTGCAGGCCCGAGGATTCCACCGCCTCTTTCAGCGCGATCATCGTGTTGCGGTGGAAATTGGCGACGCGGGCGTATTTGTCGGCGACCACCAGCGCCTTGTAGCGGCCCGGATCCTGCGTGGTGACACCGGTGGGACACTTGCCGCTGTGGCAGACCTGCGCCTGAATGCAGCCCACGGCGAACATGAAGCCGCGCGCGATGTTGCAGCCGTCAGCGCCGAGCGCGAACATCCGGCACAGATCAAAAGCGCTGATCAGCTTGCCCGAGGCCACGAGATGGATGCGGTCGCGCAGCGCCATGCCCACCAGCGTGTTATGCGCCAGCATCAGCCCCTCGCGAATCGGCGCGCCCTTGTGATCGGCAAACTCGGCCGGCGCCGCCCCGGTGCCGCCCTCGGCCCCGTCGATGGTGATGAAATCGGGGGTGATGCCGGTCGCCTTGAACGCCTTGGCCAGCGCGAAGAACTCCCACGGATGGCCGATGCATAGCTTCAGCCCGACGGGCTTGCCATCCGCCAGAGCGCGCAGGCGCGCGATGAAGGCGCACAGCCCTTCAGGGGTTGAAAACTCCGAATGGCCCGGCGGGCTGACGCAATCCTCGCCGACCTCGACGCCGCGCGCCTCGGCGATCGCCTCGGTCACCTTGGCGCCGGGCAGGATGCCGCCATGGCCGGGTTTCGCGCCCTGCGACAGCTTGATCTCGATCATCTTCACCTGATCGTCGGCGGCGGTCGCGGCAAAGCGGTCGGGATCGAACCGGCCGTCTTGGCGGCGGCAGCCGAAATAGCCCGAGCCGATCTGCCAGATCAGATCGCCGCCATGGATGCGGTGGAACCGCGAGATCGAGCCTTCGCCGGTGGTATGCGCGAACCCGCCCAGCTTTGCGCCCTGGTTCAGCGCCTCGATGGCGTTGGGCGACAGCGCCCCGTAGGACATGCCCGAGATGTTGAGCGGCGAGGCGTCGTAAGGCCGCGTGCAGTCCGGCCCGCCGATGCGCACCCGAAACGCGTGGCTGTCGAGATGCGAGGGCGCCATGGAGTGATTGATCCATTCATGGCCGATCTCGTTGACATTTCGCAGCGTGCCGAAGGGGCGCATCCCCTCGATGCCCTTGGCGCGCCTGTAGACCAGCGCGCGCTGTTCGCGCGAATAGGGCGTTTCCTCGTGGTCGCTTTCAAGGAAATACTGCCGGATCTCGGGGCGGAAATGCTCGAAGAAAAAGCGCAGCCGCGCCGAGATCGGATAGTTCTTCAGCACCGCGCGCCTGGTCTGGAGGATGTCGTGGAGACCCAAGGCCGCGACGACCGCCGACAGCCCCGCCAGAAGCCCGCCGAGAAACGGCACCCAGAAGGCGAGCACCAGACCGAAGGGCACGAGGCCGATGAAGATGATGAGTGGAATGTAGCGCACGCGTGTCCTCCATCCTGGCCCGCCTCTCCCGTACTGTGGCAGATCGCGCCGGGACGAGGCGAGTCTTTTATTGCCGCGGATAAAGGCAGGGTGCCCGCTCAGTAATCCCGCTCGAAGAACACGCCGATGCCGGCATCGCCCTCGTTCGAGGTGCTGCCGCGGACGGTCACCGACCGCGAGAGGTCGAGATTGAGATTGATCTGCTGCTTGCCGGCGCTGTCGGCGGTCACCTCTGTATAGATGTCATCCGACAGGTAGGCGCCGGCGCTGACTTCGGTGTCGCCCTCTTCGGTCTGGGTCACGTCGAGATCGGCGAGCCCGACGGCGCCGCGCAGCCGCCCCACGAGGTCATTGTCCGAGCGTCCGGTCAGCGTGGACACCGCCGAGGCCATCTGTGCGGCCTGCAGCGGCGAGATGCTGTCGAGCCCGCGCCCGAACAGCAGTCTTGAGACAACCTGTTCCTGCGGCAGATCGGGGGTGGAGGTGAAGCTGATCTCGGGATCCGAGGCGAGGCCCTCGACGATGATCCGTATGGTGGTGTCGTCCGCTTCGGTCTCGGCCACGAAGCGCAGATAGGGATCGAGCGAGCCCTGCAGGGTCACCTGTCCCTCGTCGAGCGTCAGGCGCTTGCCGAGCACGTCAAAGCGGCCGCGGATCAGCTCGAAGAAGCCGTCGGGGGCCACATCGCGCGTGGTGCCACGGACGCGCAGCCGTCCGCCAAGCTCGGCATCCAGCCCGCGCCCGCGCACGAAGATGCGGCGCGGCGCGTTGATCTCCAGATCGAGATCGAAGGGGCGCGCGCCATTGCCGTTGCCGGTCTGGATCAGGCCGGCGCGCGCGCGCGTCAGGCGCGAGGCGCGCGATTCGTTGACATGGCGCAGATCCGGCAGCGATACCGAGGCCGGCCCGGCCCCCGACGGAATCCGCAGGTTGGTTTCCCCGAGATTGATCACGCCACCGATCCGCGCGCCGCCCGCAAGCGGGCCGTCAAGCGTCACGTTGCCATCGGCGGTGGTGGTGACGATACGCCCGTCGCCAAGGACCAGCCCGGCGAGATCGATGCGCAGTCCGGCTTCGAATCCCGGCGTCAGGCCGATCGGCCCGGTGATCGTCAGCCGCCCGCCCTCGCGCATCGCGGCGGTGAAATCGGTCTCTACGCGGCTTTGCCCCAGCGTTGCGGTGCCGCTGAGATCGTCCACCGCAAGCCCGACATTGGGCAGCGCGATGGTGGTGCCTTGCGTCGAGACGGTGCCCGAGACCGACGACAGGTCCGGTGCGCCATTGATGCGCAGGTCGTATTGCGCCGTGCCGTTCAGCGCGCGGGGCTGGATCAGGCGGTTGATCAGCGCCAGCGGCAGCCGCCCCGCGGCCGAGAGATCGAGCTGCGCGGCATAGTCGATCACACTGCCCGACAGCGCCGCCGTGGTGCCGCCGGGGCCGCTCGCATCAACGTCGAGGGTGATGCGCCGTGCCTCGGGGTCCTGCAGCGTGACGCTGCCATTGGCCGAGACCGGGCCGGAAAACTCCGGTGCGAAGAGGCCGAGATCGGCGAGCCGGGCGTCGATGCTGACCGGGCCGCCCGCGCCATCGCCGCGGGCCGTCAAACTCACCTGCTGCGTCTCCAGATCGATCGTGGTGATCTCGATCCGGTCGGGCGTGCGCCCGGCCTCGGCGTCAAGCTGCAGCCGGCCGCCGAGCAACTGATCGAGCTGGGCAATGCCGGTGGCAAGGTCGCGGCCCTCCAGCGCGGTGGTCACGTCAAAGCGGTTGGCGCCGTCGGTGCTGTCGCCCTCGACACGCGCCTCGAGGCTGCCGCGCAGGGAAGACTGCCCCGAGATCGCCGCGAAGCGCGACAGATCCGTGACGCTGGCGGTCAGCCGACCGGAGGCGGCCAGCGCGTCCGGATCGGGCTGGAAGGCTCCGGTGACGTCAAGCGCCGCGCCCATGGCGCGGGCGGTGACATCGGTCAGGGTGATCTCGCCGTCGGCGGCGCGGGCCACGGTGCCCGCGGCCCCGGCCGGGCCGTCAAGCCGCGCGTCGATCCGGGCAAGGTCGGTGAGGGACCCTTCAAAGGTCAGCTCGCCGCTTTGCTCGGCGATCACGCCGCTGCCCGAGGCGGTGAGCCGGGCGGCGTCGTAATCGAGCGCGAGCTCGCGCAGCGTGGTTTCGCGCCCGTCATGGGTGGCGTCGGCCATCAGCGTGCCGCGGCCCGCGATCAGCCCGTCGATCTGGTCGATGCCGGTGACCACGCCGTCGGTCGTGGCCTCGATCCGGCCGTCGAAATGGCCGGGCTCGGACGCCTCGCGGGCCTCGACGCGCGCGTCGAGGCGGCCGGCCAGCGGCTGTCCGGTGATCTCGGCAAAGCGCGAGAGGTCGGCGATATCGGCGGTCAGCGTGCCGGTCGCGGCCAGCGCGTCGGGGTCGGGCTGCACGGTGCCCGTGGCCTCGAGCGCGGCGCCCATCACGCGGGCGGTGAGGCCGGCGACGGTGATCTCGCCGTCTGCCGCGCGCGCCACGGTGCCTGCGGCCTCGGCCGGGCCGTCGAGCGCCGGATCGATCACCGAAAGCTCTGGCAGGGACGCATCAAAGGTCAGCTCGCCGCTTTGCTCGGCAAGCACGCCATTGCCGGTGGCGGTGAGGGTTGCGGCGTCGTAATTCAGCGCGAGTTCGCGCAGCATGGTCTCGCGCCCGTCATGGGTGGCGCTGACGCGCAGCGTGCCTGTCCCGGCGACCATCCCGTCGATCCGGTCGATCCCGGTGGCGAGGTCTTCGGTCGCGGCATCGAGGGTGATGTCGAATTCCTGCGTGTCGATGGCGCCGTTGCCGACGATGGCGGCGTCGAAGCGGCCCCTCAGCGGCTGGCCGGTGATGGCCGCGAAGCGCGCGAAATCCGCGACCTGCGCGTTGATGCGCCCTGAGGCGGGCATGCCGTCGATCTCGGGCGCGACCGTGGCGCTGCCGGTGATGCGTGCGCCCATGGCCTCCGCGACGATCTCCGACAGGCTGACATCGCCGCCGACCTGCCAGTCGACCTCGGCGCGGGCCTCGGCCGGCCCGTCGAGACGGTCGTCGGCGCGGGCCAGATCGCCGAGCGCTGCGGTCACCGTCAGCGCCGCGGTCTGGCTGCTGATCGCACCCTCGGCGGTGGCGTTCAGGTGGTCGTTTTCCAGCCCGAACCGGTCGAGCGCGATGCCGCCCTCGTCGCGCCGGGCCTTGAGCGCCAGCGTCGTGGGCGCGCCGATCAGCGGATCGACCTCGTTGATCCCAAGGGCGAGACGGTCGGTCGACGCATCGATCGTGAGGTCGAAATCCCCGCCCAGCAGGCTGCCCGCGCCGGCCAGCCTTGCGGAGGCCGCGCCCGAAAGATCCTGACCCGACAGGGCGGCAAAGCGGGCGAGATCGGGCGCGTCGAGCGTGGCGCTGCCGGAGATGGGAAAGCCTTCGGTCAGGGCCTGAACGCGGCCATTGGCCGCCAGGGTCGCCGCGCCCGACACGACGCGCAGCGCGCGCACCAGCAGCGGCGCGCCTTCGGTCCAGTCCAGCGTGGTGTGGCCCGAAAGCTGCGTGCCGGCCGCCTCGGCCAGCGCGGGATCGGCCAGATCGAGGCCCGAAAGGTCGAACTCGGCCAGCGCCGTCACGCCGCGCGGGGCCGCGCGGCGCAGCACGCCGCGACCGGTCAGCACGGCGCTGTCGAGGGTGAGACCCGGTTGCGCGAGATCCGACAGGGAGATGTCGGCGCGCCAGCGGTCGCCCTGTTCCGCGTCATAGCGCGCCGCGATATCGGCCCCGCCCAGCATGGTGGACGGCCCGCCGGCGGGCAGGCGCACTGGCGTGCCGTCCCCGCTGCCGACCCGGCCGGTGAGATCAAAGCGCGTCGGCCAGCCCGCCGTGTCGAGCGCAAGCTGACCGTCAAGCGTCAGCTGGGCCGCCGCGATGCTCAGCCGGTCGATGTCGAGCGCGCCATCGGGGCTGCGCAGGCCCGCCACCTCCAGCGCGCTCTCGGTGCCGAAGAAGGCGCGGAACTGTTCCTCCATCAGCGGGGTGAGATCGCCGTCGAGATTGGCCTCGAAGGCCGTGCCGCCCTCGTCGGTCCCGTCCAGTGCGACGCGCCCCGCAAGCCGGTCGGCGCCGTCGGTGGCGAGCGCCAGATCGGCGGTGTAATCGTCGAGCGGCCCCTCGCCCTGCAGCGTCAGCGCGATGGCCGGGGCGTCGGGCAGGTCGAGAAGCGTCGCGGCGATGCCGCCCGCCGCCTCGTCGAGCACCAGATCGAGCGCGAGCACGCGGCTTGAATTGTCGAAGCTGGCATCGAGCGTGACCTCGCCGCGCCCGTCAAGCCGCGACACTTCGAGATTGGCGGTGCCTTCGCCGCCCCCCAGGGTCAGGCTGCCCAGCAGGCTGAGGTCGAGTTCCTCGCCCAGCACCGGCGCGCCGAGGGTCAATGTGTCCGCCGACACCTCGCCGACGTTGACCGAGACCGGCAGTTCGGGCAGCGAGAAGGGCGTCGCCTCGGCATCCTCGGGCTTGACGGTTTCCTCGCCCTCGGGCAGGCGCGACAGGGTGATCTCGGACGCTGTCAGGCTGTTGACCTGAAGGCGGCCGCGCAGCAGCGCGGTGCGGGTCCATTCGAGCGAGACATCGCGCAGCCGCAGCCAGACGCCGTCGTCGTCGGCGATGGTCATCTCGTCCAGCGTGGCGCGCGACGACAGCGCCCCGGCGAAGCCGCGAATGCGCACCTCGCGCCCGGCGGCCGACAGGGTGTCTTCGAGCGTGCGCTGCAGGAAGCCGCCGCCATCCTCGTCCATCTCGGCGTCGGAGCCGTCATCCTGCGCATGCAGGGGTGCGGCCGCAAGTCCGAAGGCCAGCGCCGACACGCATATAAGCCGCATCATAATCATCCGCATCAAAACGCCTGCCCGATCCCGATATAGAGTTCCACCTGCGACCCGGCATCGTCGCCGTCGAGCGGCGTCGCCACATCGACGCGGATCGGGCCGACGGCGGTGAAATACCGCGCGCCAAGACCCGCGCCGCTGTGCCAGTTGCCTGACCCCGTGCCGAGCGCGTCCTCGCCGACAAAGCCGGTATCGGCAAAGGCCACGGCCTGAAAGTTCTCGCCGACCATCGCGCGCAGCTCGGCGGAAAAGCCCGCGAAGGAGCGCCCGCCCACGGTACCGCCGCCCGGCAGATCGACGCCGAGCGATTCGAAGCGCTGGCCGCGCACCGTGCCGGCCCCGCCCGAGTAAAACAGCATGTTGGCGGGGATGTCGCGGATGCTGGCGCCGGCGATCGATCCCAGCTGCGCGCGGCCCGCGAGGGTGACGCGCCCCGGGTCGCCGAAGGTGTAGTAATCGCGCAGGTCGGCTAAAAAGCGGCTGCCCGCGGCGCTTTCGTCAAGCCGCACGAAGGGCGTGACCGACAGGTCCAGATAGAGGCCTTCGGTGGGGTTGAGCGGATCGTCGCGCTGATCGGTCGTGCCGCGCAACGGGAACAGAAGGTGCTGCAATTCGCGTTTGCCCAGATCGTCCTTGATCTCGGAGTACTGGTAGGTGAGGCCCGCCTCTGCGGTCGTCTCGCCCGAGAACCTGTGCGTGATGCCGCCGCCGATCTCGGCGCGGCGCTCGCGGAAATTGTCCTCGTCCTCCTGCTCGATATTGGCCAGCAGGAACGCGCTGGTGTCGGGGGTGAAGGTCGCGGGCCGGTCGATCCGCGCGCCAAGCCGGTAATCGGTGCCGCCATCGCGGCCTCCGATGCCGCCGACCATCGCATCGAGGCGCAGCCGTTCGGCCCCGCCCAGAAGGTTGCGGTGCAGCCAGAAGCCCGACACCGTGACGCCTTCTGACGATCCAAGCTCGATCCCGGCGCCGATGCGGCGGGGCGGGGCGTCCGAGACGCGCGCCACCATGTCGAGCGTGCCATCGGGGTTGGGTGTCTCGGCCTCCTGCAGCACGACCGAGCGGAAGGCGCCACTGCGGCGCAGGCGGTCGGCGGCCTCTTCCTGCTGCTCGGCCGAAAAGGTCTTGCCCGTGGGCAGGCCGGCGATCTTGCGGATGCGGCCCTCGCGGACGGCGCTGGGCTCGTCGCCGTCGTCGATCACCAGCTCGCCGAAGCGCAGACGCGGCCCGGGATCGAGCGTCACGTCCGCCGACAGCGTGCCGGTGGCGTGATCGGCGACGATGTCCTGGCCGGCGACGTCGGCCTTGGCGTGGCCCTCGTCGCGCCACGCGGTCACGCCGGCGCGGGCGGCCCGGTTCACAAGCTCGCCCCGGGCGCGCTTGCCGATGGCGAAATCGTCCGGCAGCTCGGCGCCGCGCGGCAGGGGCGCCACGCGGGCTTGGTCGAACACGAAGCGCTCGCCGCGGGTCACGATGATGTCGATGCGCTCGATCTCGTCGGGCGCGCGCAGGGGCGGGATCTCGGCGGCCTCCTGCCGGTTGACGCGGATGCGCACCTCGCCGCCGAAATAGCCCTCGGCATAGAGTATGCCGACCATGCGCGCGTAATCGGCCTGTGCGGCCGCGAGCAGATCCTGCGCCGTGGCGTCGCCCTCGCGCGCGGTGCCGATCACCAGCGAGGCGTCCTGCAACATCTGCTCGAACCTCTCGGAGGCCCCGGGGGCCGCGAAGCCCAGGGTGAGCGCCGTCGCGGGCAGGCTGCCCGATGCAAGCGCGGCGACCATGAGCGCGGCGCGTGTGAGATACGCTGTTTTCACCGGTCGATCATCCCTCGTGACGTTTTCACGTTTATTGCACCACCGGATCATGATTTCCAGCCTTGCATGTCTGGAGGGGGGCGGTCGCGGCTGCCTGGGCGTCGGGGGCCGGTCACTCGGCGGGTTGGGCGGTGCCGCCAAGTTCGGATTCGAGCTTGCGCTCCATCGCGCCGCGCGCCCGGGTGAAGCGGGCGAGCAGATCGAAAAGGATCGGCGTGACGAACAGCATCAGCACCGTGGCAAGGCTGAGCCCCGCGATGATCACGGTGCCCACCGCGATGCGGCTTTCGGCGCCCGCGCCGCTGGCCAGCACCAGCGGCAGCGCGCCCAGCACGGTCGAGATCGCGGTCATCATGATCGGGCGCAGGCGCAGCACCGACGCCTCGATCACCGCCTCGCGCAGATCGCGGCCCTCGTCGCGCAGCTGGTTGGCGAACTCGACGATCAGGATGCCGTTCTTGGAGATCAGCCCGATCAGCAATATGATCCCGATCTGGCTGTAGACATTCAGCGACAGCCCGCCGATGGCCATCGCATAGATCGCGCCGGCCACGCCTATGGGCACGGTCAGCATGATGACGACCGGGTGCAGGAAGCTTTCGAACTGGGCGGCGAGCACGAGATAGACGATCAGCAGCGCCAGCAGGAAAACGACGCCAAGCCCGCCGGAGGTTTCGTTGTAGGTGGCCGATTGCCCGGCAAAGCCCAGCTTGGCCTCGGGGGGCAGGATGTCGGCGGCGATCGCCTCCAGCTCCGACAGGATGTCGCCCAGTTCCGCGTCGGGGCCAAGCGCGCCTTCGAGCTGGATCGAGGGCAGGCGGTCAAATCGTCGCAGCGAGGGCGCCGCGGCGTTCTCGTCGAGGGTGACCAGCGCGCCGAGCGGGACCAGCGTCTCGCCGTCGCCGGCGCGGATGAAGATGTTCTCGATATCGGTGGGGGTGCGGCGGTCGGCATCCTCGGCCTGCACCAGCACGGGATATTCGCGGCCCCGGCTGACGAAGGTCGTGACCTCGCGCGAGGCCAGCATGGTCTGCAGCGTGGTCGCGATCACCGCTGCCGAAATGCCGAGATCGTCGGCGCGCTGCCGGTCGATGGCAATATCGAGCTGCGGCAGGTTTTCCTCGAAATTGATCTCGGGATTGACCAGCCCCTCGACCTCTTGCGCGCGGGCCTGAAACTCTGTCGCCCAGCCCTCGACGCTCTCGAAATCCGGGCCCCCGATGACGATGCGCACCGGCGTCGAGTTGCCGCGCAGGCCCAGTCCGGCCGGCGTCACCGGAAAGCCGCGCGCGATGGTGACGCGGCCCATCTGGGGGGCGATCTCGGCGGTCACGTCCGAGACCGGGCGGTCGCGCTCCTCCCATGGGGCGAGGCGGAACACCACGAAGGAACGCCACGCCCGCCCGCCCCAGCCGGTGAAGGTGAAGACCGTCTCGATCTCGCCGCTATCGACCATGGGCTGCAGGATCTCCTCGACCTGACGGGCGGCGAGATCGGAATGCGACACGGTCGATCCCTGCGGCGCGGTCAGCGGCACGAAGCCCACGCCGCGATCCTCGCGCGGGGCCAGTTCGCGCGGCAGGTTGTCATAGAACAGCGCCGCCCCTGCGGTGATCCCGAGCGCCACCGGCAGCACCACGAGCGGCATCGCGATGGCGCGGGTCAGCAGGGCGCGGTAGACGCGCTGGTATCGCGGCGGCTGAATTGGTGTGTCGTCGCTGCGCGGCGCGCGGGCACTCAGCACCTTGGAGGCCAGCGCCGGACAGGTCGTGAGCGCCACGAAGGTCGAGATCGCGACGGTGCCGGCCATCACCCAGCCAAACTCCACGAACAGCCGCCCGACCTGACCGGGCATGAACGACAGCGGCACGAACACGGCGATCAGCGTCAGCGAGGTGGCGATCACCGCAAAGGTCACCTGCCGCGCGCCCAGAACGCTGGCGACCAGCGGCGTCTCGCCCGCCTCGATGCGGCGCTGGATGTTTTCCAGCACCACGATGGCGTCATCGACCACCAGCCCGATTGCCAGCAGCAGCGCCAGCAGCGTCAGGGTGTTGAGCGAAAACCCCCACAGCCCGATCAGCAGGAAACTGCCGATCAGCGCCACCGGAATGGTGATCGCCGGGATCAGCGTGGCCCGCAACGAGCGCAGGAACACCACGATCACGGTGATCACCAGCCCCAGCGAGATGCAGAGCGCGATCAGCACCTCGCGGATCGAGGCGCCCACGAACAGCGCGTCATCCGACCCGACGACGATCTTCATGCCCTCGGGCAGGCTTGGTTCCAGCGCGGCGATCTCGGCGCGCACGGCGCGCGAGATTTCCAGCGTGTTCGACTGGCTCTGGCGCAGGATCCACATGCCGACGGCATCCTCGCCATTGGTGCGCACCACGGTGTCCTCGTCGGCCACGCCCGGCACGACGCGCGCCACATCCCCCAGCCGCACCGGGTAGCCCGCCACGCGGTCGAGCACGATGTCGCGGAAATCCTCGACAGAGGCCAGCCGGCTGTTGAGCCGCACGGATAACTGGCGGTTGAAGGATTCCACCTCGCCCGCCGGCAGTTCGATATTGTTGCGGCGCAGGGCGGCCTCGACATCCGCCACGGTGAGGTTGCGCGCCGCGAGCGCGCGGCGGTCGATCCAGATGCGCACCGCGAATTCCCGCTCGCCCACCATGTTGACATTGGCCACCCCGTCGAGCGTGGCGATGCGGTCGACGATCAGCCGGTCGACGTAATCGGTGATCTCGGCGGTGCTCATCCGGTCCGAGGTGACGGCGATGCGCATCACCGGATCGGCATCGGCGTCGGATTTGACGACCTCGGGCTGGTCGGCCTCTTGGGGCAGGTCGCCGCGGACCCGGCCCACGGCGTCGCGCACATCGTTGGCGGCGACATCGATGTCGATACTGGTGTCGAACTCGATGGTGACGCGGGACCGGCCCTGACGGCTTTCGGAACTGATGGTGCGGATGCCGGCAATGGTGGCGACCGCCCCCTCGATGGTCTCGGTCAGGTCGGTGTCGATCACGTCGGGGGCAGCCCCGCGGTACGTGGTGGTGACGGTGACCACCGCGTTATCCACGTCCGGCAGCTCACGCACCGGCAGGTCGCGCAGCGCCGCCAGCCCGAAGATCACGATCAGAAGGCTCGCGACCGCCGCCAGAACCGGGCGGCGCACCGACAATTCGGAGAGTGTCATGACGGCTGCTCGGCGCGGGCGGCCGATGCGGTCGCGGCATCGTCGGTGTCGAGGATGGTGAGCGGCGTGCCGTCGCGCACCCGTTGCAGGCCGCGCACGATCACCGCCTCGCCCTCGTCAAGCCCCGAGACCACGGCGATGCGCCCGTCGCGGCGCTGCCCGGTCTCGACAGTGCGGCGGCGCGCGGTGCCGTCATCGGCGACGAAAACGTAGGTTTCAGCCGCCTGAAAGACGATCGCCTCTTCGGGGACCGTGATGCGGTCCTGCTCGGAGAGCACCAGCGTCAGCGACAGGAACATGCCGGCCGGCAGCGTGCTGTCGGGGTTGGGAATCACGGCGCGGGTGCGAAAGGCGCGGCTCACGGGGTCGATCCGGCTGTCGACGGCGGTGACGGTGCCCTCGAACGCGCGGTCGGGAAACGCGGCGCTGTGCGCGGTCACGGTCTGGTCGCGGCGGACCTGCGAGAACACCGTCTCGGGCAGCGAAAACTCCACCTCGACCTCGGTCAGATCGTCGAGCCGGGTCAGCATCTGACCGTCAGAGACGCGCGCGCCCACATCGTAATTGGTCAGCCCGACGACGCCGGCAAAAGGCGCGGTGATGCTGCGATCCTCCATCCGGCGGCGGGCGCGTTCCATGTTGGCCTGCGCCTCTGCCAGCCGCGCGGTGACATCTTCCAGTGCGGCCTGCGAGACCGCGTTGGTGCGGCTGAGCGTGCGGATGCGCTCAAGGCTCTGGCGCTGTTCGGTCAGCACCGCCTCGGCCTCGGTCAGATCGGCGCGCTGGATGCTGTCATCGAGCCGCGCCAGCACATCGCCCGCCTCGACCGGGGTGCCGGGGGTGATCGTCAGCTCGACAAGCCGGCCGTCCACCTCTGGCACGATCGCCACCGATTTGGCCGCGCGGGTGGTGCCCACGGCCTCGACCGTGCGGCGCAGGGTACGGGTTTCGGCGCGCTCAAGCTCCACCGTGACCGGGCGCGGTCCGGTCTCCTGGTCTTCGGCGGCATCCTGGGCCAGAAAGGTCTGGTAGCCTTGATACCCGCCATAGGCCAGCACGCCCAGAACGCAGAGGACCAGAAGCTGCTTCAGGATGGACATCGGGGCGGCGCCTTTTCGGGATCGGATGCAGTATGCGCAAGGAATGCAAATGTACGGATATGGAATTTCAGACTTAACGTAATCCGCCGGGAAGGCAACTTTTCGTGAGCCGTCCTGCGGCGCGGCGGGCCGAGCGTGGCGCCCGTGCACAGGCGGGTGCACAGGCGGGTGGCCGTGGGATGCTGTTGGCGGGCTGCTGTTGGATCGGCCGGGATGGATGCGGCCCTTGCCACGAAGCGGGGGAATGGTGCCCGAGCGAAAAGGTCAGGCGACGGGGTGGAGGCCATTGGGTTTTTGTGAACCCGGCGGGACCGGCGCGGGGGATGGCCTTGAGCGGACGTTGAGGCTATCCGACGGGTCCGCTACGCGGCGCGACGCGCCGCCGGCCATCGTCCTGTCCGTCCCCCAAAGCGCTCGATTGCAACGCCTTTGCACGAGCCGCAGGCAAGGCTTGGACTTGTCGGTTTCCTGCCCCCGGGGCGGCGATCAATCAGACGCGACACGCGCCCGCAGGCCGCGCATGCGCCCTTGCCTCCCCCGTGGTCGACACGGACAATGCGTGATATAAACCCAC
This sequence comes from Roseovarius sp., assembly GCA_041685435.1. Classification (GTDB taxonomy): domain Bacteria; phylum Pseudomonadota; class Alphaproteobacteria; order Rhodobacterales; family Rhodobacteraceae; genus Roseovarius. The sequence continues at coordinate 711 of JAWLFT010000065.1, read as the reverse complement.
CCGAGGCGGCTTGCGGGCCGCGACAGGCAGAAAGGACAGCCCCAATGCGATACGAGGCCCCAACTTGTGAAGAGGATGCCGTGGCCCTGCTGGCAGGCCAGACCGGCGCGCATGTGCTGGCCGGGGGCACCGACCTTCTGGTCAAGCTGCGCTCGGAGATGATCGAGCCGGAGATGATCGTCGACATCAAGCGCATCGCGGGCATGCGCGAGATCGTGCCCGAGGCCGGTGGCTGGCGCATCGGGGCGGGGGTCTCGGGCGCCGAGATGGGCGAGCATGAGGGGCTGTGCGCGGACTGGCCCGGCGTGGTCGAGGCCGCGGGGCTGATCGGATCGACGCAGATTCAGGGCCGCGCGACCATTGCCGGCAACCTGTGCAACGCCTCGCCGGCCGCCGATTCGGTCCCCGCCATGGTGGCCGCCGGCGCCACGGTGCGGATCGTCGGGCCGAAGGGCGTGCGCGAAGTGCCGGTGATCGACGTGCCACAAGGGCCGGGCAAGACACAGCTTGCATCCGGCGAATTCGTCGCCTCGGTGTTTCTGCCGCCGCGCGCGCCGCGCTCGGCCGACTGCTATCTGCGCTTCATCCCGCGCTCGGAGATGGATATCGCGGTGGTGGGCTGCGGGCTGTGGCTGGCGCTGGACGACGCGGGCCTCGTGACGGGCGCGCGCGTTGTGCTGGGCGCGGTCGGGCCGAAGGTGATCGAGGTCG
>JAWLFT010000136.1:0-4236 GCA_041685435.1 Roseovarius sp. | reverse complement strand
CTTCAGGCCAGGTCCCGCCTCCCGGCTCAGGCGGCCTGAGCGCGTCCGCCGCCGCTGCGCCGCCGCCGGCCACCGGATTTGCCCTGCGGCTTGCCTGCGCCACCGCCGGAACCGCCGCCGCCACGCCGGCGCGGCCCGCCGGAGCCCGCAGATTTCTTGGCCGCGGGATCGGGCAGCACTTCCCACGCGCGACCCGAGGCCACCGGAATGGTCATGCCCAGAACCTTCTGGATATCCTTGAATTCGCCCATCTCCTCGGGCGCGCAAAAGGCGATGGCGGCACCGTCCCGTCCCGCCCGCGCGGTGCGCCCGATGCGGTGGATGTAGTTCTCGGCCACATTCGGCAGCTCGAAATTGTAGACGTGTTTCACATCCGGGATATCGAGACCGCGTGCAGCCACATCCGTGGCCACCAGCACCTTGACCTGACCGTCGCGGAACGCCTTCAAAGCGCGTTCCCGCTGGCCCTGGCTTTTGTTGCCATGGATGGCGGCAACGGCAAAACCGGCGCTTTCCAGCTTGCGCGCCAGCTTGTCGGAGCCGTGCTTGGTACGGCCAAAGACCAGTGCCAACTCGCCCTTGTGCTTGCCCAGACACTCGATCAGCAGATCGGGCTTGGCCGCCTTCGCGATGAAATGCACCTCTTGCGTGACCTTGTCGGCGGCCTTGCCCGGCGGGCTGACGGCGACGCGCTTGGGGTGCTTGAGGTAGGAGGCCGCGATCTCTTCCATCTGCTTGGGCATGGTAGCCGAAAACAGCATCGTCTGACGCTCGGCGGGCAAAAGCCCCGCGATCCGGCGCAGCGCGTGGATAAAGCCCAGATCGAGCATCTGATCGGCCTCGTCGAGCACCAGAAACTTTGCTGCATCAAGCCGCAGCGCGCGCCGGTCGATAAGATCAAGAAGCCGCCCCGGCGTGGCCACGAGGATGTCGGTGCCCCGCTCCAGCCGCTTGATCTGCGGATTGATCGAGGCGCCACCGACCACGAGGTTGATCTTGATCGGGCTGTCCTTGACCAATGGCAGCAGCGCGTCGCGGATCTGCGCGGCAAGCTCCCGGGTGGGGGCGAGGATCAGGCTGCGCACGGATTTCGGCGCGGGCTGGCCCGGATCTTCCATCAGCGCGGTCAATAGCGGCAGCCCGAAGGCCATGGTCTTGCCGGTGCCGGTCTGCGCCAGCCCCATCACGTCATGTCCGTTGAGGGCATGCGGGATGGCGTGTGTCTGAATGGGTGTCGGCTCGTCGATGCCGATCTGCCCAAGCTTGCGGGTCAGTGATTGGGGCAGGCCCATCTCGTCGAAAAGGTTCAAAACTTATCCTTCCGGGGCACACCGGATCGGCGGCCCGTTCGTCGTGGTTGCACCTGCGCACCGACAAGGGACAGCACGCCCCAAGCACCGAAACAGGTGTTTGGCCCCACGCGTGATTTTGGGAACATATCCGCAACATTTCATAAGGAACACCCCACGTTTTCAGGGGCTGTACTGCTCACGCGGCAGGAAATGTCGGTTGCGTTCGATATGAGGGGTCGGCCCGGAGATGTCAAGCGCAGGCACCCGCCGGACAAGCGCACGACAAGCGCCCGACCGGCCTGACCGGAGATCCTCGGGGCAGGCCCGACAAGGACCCGGTCAAGGTCCCAAGGGGTGTTGCACCATCCTCTATGGCCCCATCCTCTATTGCACCATCCATGTGCCATCGGGCCAGAAGGCATGAAACGCGAAGGCGAACATCAGGTCATGCGGCACGTCCCGCCCCTGCCGATCACGCACCCGCACGTTTCCGACGTCGCGCCCCTTTTCGATGACCGCGTCATCCAGCGCGGAGGCCTGTCCCGCCTCCCATGAGATCGAGACACCGGCCTCGCGCACGCCGCCCTCCTCGTGGATCCGGCCGAGGGGCCAGGCCCTGTCGCCCACCCGCACGACGCGCATGAGCGGCGGGATGCCATGCGGCGGCTGTTCCCCGCTGTAGAGAAAAGGCTGGCTCGACCTGTCGTAACCGGAATAGGGATTTTGCCCGTAGGCGTGGTTGTGATCGGGCTCTGCCATCACCAGACCTCCGGGATTGCGCGCGCGGAATTTTTCCCAGCTTTCCATCCAGCTTGGCAGAGAGCGCAGCTTGGTGCCCGTCAGATCCCGGACGATTGCACGGCCCACGGCCTGCTGCCACCAGCTCTGGGTCTCGCGGTCATACATGATCATGTCGGAATGGCGCAGCTTGCCCGACACCCCGAAGCTGAGCACCCGGCCGCCGGCCCGCCGGTCGAAGGTCATGCCGGAATTGCACAGCGGGCAGAAGGTCACCGCCACCGGGACCCCGCCGATCCGGTCATTCACGATCTCATGCCATGTCAGGTAGCGGATCGGATAGGCGTGCGGCGTCTGACCCTCGATCTCCACGGTGATCACCGGCTCGCGCGCGCCGATCCGACGGTCCGATTTGGCCCGCAGGAATTCCGGCGCGTCGATTGCCGGGATCCGTCCTTTGGCAGCCCGCCCGAGACGATCTCGGACCAGTCGCCAATGCTGGTGCGCGCGAAATTCGTCTGGGGCCATTCCGATCGCCACTGCGCCGGGTTTGCCTGTGCCAGCCCGGCGATCAGGATGATGGATGTGAGAAGGCTCGGCAATCTGGTCATCGTGGCAGCTCCCGTCTCGTCCTGAGTCTGTCATGCAGGATGCCCGGTCCGCAGGCACCGCGCCAGACACCGGCACGCGCTTGTGATCCTCTGTCATCGCGCCGCACCCGGCCCGAATGGCCCTTTCGCCGGGCCGCCATCCATGCAATAGGGACGTGCCAAACGAGATATCCATGGAGAACCGAAATGGAGATTCGCGAGGCGCTCACCTTTGATGACGTTTTGCTGGTGCCCGCGGCATCGAACGTGTTGCCCAACACGGCCGATACCCGTACGCGCGTCACGCAATCCATCGACCTCAACATCCCGCTCCTCAGTTCGGCGATGGACACCGTCACCGAGTCGGGCATGGGGATCAGCATGGCGCAATCGGGCGGCATGGGCGTGATCCACCGCAATCTCACCATCGAGGAACAGGCCCGCGAGGTGCGCCGTGTCAAGCGGTTCGAATCAGGCATCGTCTACAATCCCATTACCCTGCGCGCCAACCAGACGCTGGCCGACGCCAAGGCGCTGCAGGACCGCTACCGCGTCACCGGGTTTCCGGTGGTCGACGAGGCGGGCCGCGTCGTGGGTATCGTCACCAATCGCGACATGCGCTTTGCCGAGGATGATGCCACGCCGGTACGCGTGATGATGACCAGTGACAATCTCGCGCTGCTGCGCGAACCCGCCGATCGCGACGAGGCCAAGAGCCTGATGAAGGCACGCCGCATCGAAAAGCTGCTGGTCACCGATGCCGACGGCAAGCTGACCGGGTTGCTGACGCTGAAGGATACCGAACAGGCGGTCCTGAACCCCACGGCCTGCAAGGATGATCTGGGGCGGCTGCGCGTCGCGGCGGCGTCGACCGTGGGCGATGCCGGGTTCGAGCGCAGCCAGGCACTGGTCGAGGCCGGGGTGGACATGATCGTGATCGACACCGCGCACGGCCATTCCGAGGGCGTGGCGCATGCGGTGGAACGCCTCAAGAAACTTTCCACTGACGTGCAGATCGTGGCCGGCAATGTCGCCACCTCAGAGGCGACACGCGCGCTGATCGGATCCGGGGCCGACGCCGTCAAGGTGGGGATCGGCCCGGGCAGCATCTGCACGACGCGGATGGTCGCCGGTGTCGGCATGCCTCAGATGACGGCGGTGATGGATTGCGCGGCGGTTGCCGGCGACGTGCCGGTCATTGCCGATGGCGGCATCAAGTTCTCGGGCGATTTCGCCAAGGCGATCGCGGCGGGGGCGTCCTGCGCGATGGTCGGCTCGATGCTGGCCGGCACCGACGAGGCGCCGGGCGAGATCATCCTCTATCAGGGCCGGTCGTTCAAATCCTATCGCGGCATGGGCAGCCTCGGCGCGATGGCGCGCGGCTCTGCCGACCGGTACTTTCAGGCGGATGCGGCCAGCGACAAGCTGGTCCCAGAAGGCATCGAGGGCCAGGTGCCCTATAAGGGCGCGTCGAGCACGGTCATCCATCAGCTCGTCGGCGGGCTGCGCGCGGCCATGGGCTATACCGGCTGCGCCAATGTCGAGGAGATGCGGCGCAATTGCACCTTCGTGCGCATCACCGGTGCGGGCCTCAAGGAGGGCCATGTGCACGACGT
>JAWLFT010000064.1:0-17554 GCA_041685435.1 Roseovarius sp. | reverse complement strand
CGGCTTGGCCTTGATCAGCTTGCGCCGTCCATGTGCCCAGCAGAACGCCAGACGCAACGGCTTGCCGCCCGTGCGTTTTGATGTGGCCAGATGCGTATATCCACGCGTCCGTGGCACAACCTCGATGCAGCCGTCAAACCCGTCCCCACCATCCGCCATCGTCATCTCCTTCTGAATGTTCAGAATGAGACTCGCCGTTGGGTCAGGACAACGGAACCGCAGAAATCAATGGGACGGCAACGGCGCATACGAACCACCGTCATCTGGCGCGGTTTCTCGCGACTGGCCGACCTTACCGACGGGTTCCAAGCAGCTAATCCAGACCCATCGTCAACTTGTGGGTAATTGAAAGCCCCGCCGCAGCCTTACTCTCAACAAGCGACACCGCAAATTCCGCATGGAGCCACTGGGCCAGGTCGCTCAGCCGCCAGCGCACCACCCCGTGGACCTACGGCGTCGGACCGCTCTCCACGATCGCCGCAAGCGCCTGACGTTGGGTGTCGTCGAGCTTGGGCTGCGGGCCGGGCGCCTTGCCATCGATCAGCCCGTCCGGGCCGCAGGCATTGAACCGCAGGACCCAGTCGCGCACGATCTGCAGACCCACGCCGCCGATCCGCGCCGCATCGCCGCGACGACCGCCACCCCTGATCTCGGCCAGTGCCAGCAGCCTGCGACTCTGGTTCGCGGTCTTCGTTGTCCGGGCCAGGCATCTCAATGTCGCCCCGTCAAAGTCCGCCCGTAATTCTATTGCTGCACCCATGGCCACATCCTCCAAACTCCATCTCCATAGAGTCAGATTTTCGCCACCTTGGGACTCCCCCGTGAGTCAGCCTTCACTCGGCTTGGTCTGAGGCTGCCCCGCTCACCCTGCGCGAACCGTGCCGCTGTTGCGGCGGCCCAATGCGCATCGTCGAAATTTTCCGACGCGGGCAAAAGCCGATGTCGCGCGCGCCACCGCGGGAGCGGGCCGCATGACACATCGCCCGTCATTCGTCACAGACAACCACCGGCTGCGCTCCGCAGACCCGGCCAAGCCCGCGTGCGCTTATCGCTCCTCGGCGCACGAAACGACGGCAATCAGGCCGATACGCGCAACGGTGGCAGCATCATGGGCCGCTACCGTGACCGCCTCAGCTGCCACACACACCTTCAGACGAGCCCCCGATCCAGCCGTCGCCTCAACCGTCCGCGTACTTTCCCCATAGATTGCTCCAAGACCCCCGCGGCTTCCACCATGCGAGGATTTCCAACACGGGCCGAATTGCGCCCGACCGCCAGCGATGCTGCGCCAAGGCCCGCGTCGGAAATCCTTCAGCAGAGCGGGAGTTATCGACCTCCGGCGTTGTCGCCGCGATCGCGCTCGCGGTCAGCGCTCCGACACCCGGGATCGTGGCGAGGCGCTTGACCAACGGATCGGTCTTCTGCGCCGCCTCGATCCGTGCGGTAACCTCATCGATTTTCTCCTCGGTTTCGCGGAGTTGGTTCGCCAGCATGTCCACCGCCGCCGGCAGGTCATTCGTTGCTTAGAGCATACCGAACTGGAACCGACGAGCAGCATCCGGATCATCAGCTCCGGGTCAACCGACGACCGCCCCGTGGAACTGTAGAAGGGCGCGAGATGCTGGCGGATACTGAACAGATCAATGCCGACATTCGGGCTGGCGTTGGTCTCGGTCAACCTTTCGAAGGGTTTGAATGACGCGCTGTGCAAGATGATCAGTTATATCAACATATAGTTCAAAATATTACCCATTATACTACATGTATCTACGTGCGCGGCGTCGCGGGATCTCTGGTCCGATTTCGAGACAACTTTGCCCCGATTTACACATCCTCAATGCGTCCAGGTCTGCCGGCGCGAGGGCGAGAAGTTTTCGGCATAGCCGCCCGGGCGGATGTTGGGCTTGCGCTTGTGTGGCTCCTGCACCACCGCGTCGATGCGGTGGTCCCGCGCATATTCAAGCGCGGCCTCCTTCGTCGGGAAGCGCAGCCGCACCTGCGCCTGAGTGTCGTTGTTCGAGGTCCAGCCCATCAGCGGATCGACCTCGCGCCGGGTTTCCGACACGAATTCGAGCACCCACTGATCTGTCCCGGCATTGCCGGATTGCGTCGCGGGACGGGACGGTTTGTAGATGCGCGCGGGCATGGCTCTCTCCAGATTTTGTCAATAGCAGTATCCCAGATGCCCCACCCTTGGGCAAGGGACGAATGGCCGCGCTCAGGCGGCTTCGCCATCGGTGAATTGCAGCCGCGCCAGCCGGGCATAAAGCCCGTTCTCGGCGACAAGGCTCTCATGCGTGCCCTGCGCCACGATGCGCCCTGCGTCCAGAACCACGATGCGATCGGCCTTCTTCACGGTCGCCAGCCGGTGCGCCACGATGATCGTCGTACGGGTGCGCGACATCGCGTCCACCGCCGCCTGCACGGCGTGCTCGCTCTCGGCATCGAGCGCAGACGTTGCCTCGTCCAGCAGCAGCACCGGCGCGTCGCGCAAGATCGCGCGGGCAATGGCGATGCGCTGTTTCTGCCCGCCCGACAGCATCACGCCGCGCTCGCCCACATAGGTGTCGTAGCCCTCAGGCAGCACCGTGATGAACGCGTGCGCGTTGGCGGCCCGCGCCGCCGCCTCGATCTCGGGGGCCGTGGCATCCAGCCGGCCAAAGCGGATATTGTCGCGCGCCGAGGCGGCAAAGATCACCGGATCCTGCGGCACCAGCGCCAGTTCGCGGCGGAAATCGTGGCGCGCCATCTGCGACAGCGACACGCCGTCCAGCGTGATGCGCCCCGCGTCGGGATCGTAGAAGCGCTGAATCAACTGGATGACGCTGGTCTTGCCCGCCCCGGACGGGCCGACCAGCGCCACGGTCTCGCCCGGCCGGATGTGCAGCGTCACATCGTCGAGCGCCGGTGTCTCCGGGCGCGCAGGGTAGGCAAAACGCACGGCATCGAAGACGATCTCGCCCTTCACGGGGCGCGGCACGGGCCGGGGATTGCCGGGATCGATCACCGGATCATCGGCGCGCAGCAGATCGACGAGCCGTTCGGTGGCGCCTGCGGCGCGCTGAAGCTCTCCCCAGATCTCCGACAGGGCGGCGACGGCGCCCGCGACCATCACCGCGTAGATCACGAACTGCACGAGGCTGCCGGGTGTCATGTCACCCGCCCGCACGTCGCGCGCGCCGATCCACAGCACGCCCACGATCCCGGTGAACACCGTGAAGATCACGATCACTGTCATCAGGGCGCGCGTGTTCACCCGCCGCCGCGCGGCGTCATAGCTGGCCTCGGTCACATCGGCGAATTGCGCGCGGCTCTCATGCTCATGGGTGAAGGCCTGCACCGTCTGCACCGACAGAAGCGCCTCGGAGGCGTTGCCGGAACTGTTGGCGATCCAGTCCTGGTTCTCGCGGCTGAGCACCCGCATGCGCCGCCCGAGAAAGAGGATCGGGACGATCACCAACGGTACGACCAGCAGCACCAGACCGGTCAGCTTTGGCGAGGTCGCGAGCATCAGGATCAGCCCGCCGGTGAACAGCAGAAGGTTGCGCAGCGCGATCGACACCGACGATCCGATGACCGACAGGATCAGCGTGGTGTCGGTGGTGATCCGGCTGAGGACCTCGCCGGTCATCAGACGCTCGAAGAACGCCGGGCTCATGCCGATCACGCGATCGAAGACCGCCTTGCGGATATCGGCCACCACGCGCTCGCCAAGCCGTGTCACCAGCAGGTAGCGCAGCCCGGTGCCAAGCGCCAGAAGCGCCGCGATGAACAGCGCCGCGCCGAAATACCGGTCCAGCAGCGCGCCATCCGCGATGTCGAAATTGTCCACCACGCGCCTCACCGCCAGCGGCAGTACCAGCGCCACCGCGGCGGTCAGCACAAGCGCCGTGATCGCGGCGATCATCAGCTTGCGATAGGGCCGCATGAACGGCCACAATTCCCGCAAGGCCCCTACGCGTTTCGATTTGTCGCGACTGCGGATATCGGCCCCACTATCGGCCTGCTGCGCCATGGTTCGGTTTCCCCCGGTGGTTCCGGACCCTGTCTTGGCCGGAGCGCGCGCCGGGGTCAAGGGGCGGTTCACGGAACCGTTCAACGGGCGGTTCATGGACATATGGAAAGAATGGAGCGGGCGACGGGAATCGAACCCGTATCATCAGCTTGGAAGGCTGAGGTCTTACCATTACACAACGCCCGCGCAGCGCCGTTTCTAGTCGAGGGCACATGTCGGGTCAAGCGGGTCATCCGGCCGTCAGTAGTTCTGCGCCTTGCGGATCTTGGTCATGCGGCCCTCCTCGGCGATCGCCGCGCCAAGCGTGGTGACCCCCTTGCCCTCCAGCAGCCCCAGCATGCGGATGAAAACCTCGGCGGTGGCCACGGTGTCGCCCATGGCGGTGTGCCGGGCCTCGGGCGGGATATGCACGCCGAACCGGTCGCAAAGCGCGTCGAGCGTGTGCTGCCCGCTATGATCGAACAGCCCCGCCGACATCAGCACCGTGCAGAGCACCGCGTTGTCGAAACGCCGGCCTATCACGTCCTCCTTGAGGCGCAGGAAGGCCAGATCGAAGGGCGCATTATGCGCCACCAGCACCGCGCCGCGGCAGAATTCGTGAAAGCGCCGTCCGGCCTCGGCAATGTCGGGCGCATCCTCCACCATGTCCTCGGTGATGTGATGCACGCGGGACGAAGCCTCGGGAATGCCGCGGCCGGGATTGACGAGGGTGTCGAATGTCTCGCCATGCAGGATGCGCCCGTTGACGATCCGCAGCCCGGCGATCTGCACGATCTCGTCACCGCCGCGCGGCGACAGGCCCGTGGTCTCGGTGTCGAAGACGACAAAGCTCAGATCCGACAGCTTGGTGTCGGCCAGATCCCCGCTGGGCGCGTCGGGCAGGTTGAAATCGTAGAACTCGGGCCGGGCATCGCAGGGTGCCAGCGCCGGATTGGCCGAAGCGAGCGGAAGCACGATCCGGTAACCGCCATTCGCGGGCTCGGACCACAGATCGGTCTGGTGCGCGCTGAGCGCATCGCGCCCGGAATAATCGCCATAGGCCGATGACAGCGGCGTGCGCAGCCAGTCGGTCAGCTGGCCATCGGTCACCGGATCGCCCTGCCAGCCAAGGATCAGGCGGGTCTCCGCGCCATCCTCTTCAGCCGCAAGCGTCAGATTGTCGCGGGTGCCCTCTTCGGTCAGGTGATCGACAAGCACGCGCAGCAGCGTGGTGATCGCGAACCCGTCACAGCTGAGCATCGCGTCGCTGCGGGCGATTCCGAGGGCTGCCTCGGCCCCGGCGCTGATCCCGTCGAAGATGTGGTTTGCGGCGACCGGCGACATCGGCCAGCGGCGCGATTTTATCGTCGCGTGCCGCTCGCCCATGTCGTCGAGACAGGCAAAGAGCCGCGCAACCTCGTCCTCGATGCCCTGGCGGACCTGTTCACGGGTTTCGGGGGGCAGATCCTCGTCCGATTGCATCAGGTCCAGCAGTGCGCCGATGGTGCCGGCGGGCCGCCGGACGCCCTCCATCAGCGCCATGAACAAGTGGTCGTGCTTGGCATGCGCGCTGAGATCCTCGGTCGCGTCCTGAAAGATCAGGACATGGCCCGACAGTTCCTCGTCCGACAGGATCGGGCTGACACGGCCCAGAAGGAACCGCGCGCCATCGGCGGACGCCGCAAGAAAGGTCTCGGCGGTGACCTCGCCGCGCACGCGGGCCTTCTGCATGCGTGACAGCGCGTCCATGATCGGCTCGGGCCGCAGAAAGGCCGAGAGCGGCCGGTCCAGCCCGATATCGCCCAGCAGATCCTGCGCCATGCGGTTGTAGAGCATCACGCGATTGTCTGGCGTGGCCACCACAGCCCCCTCGCCCAGATCGCGAAACAGCGCCTCGAACAGCGCCTTTTCGCGGGCGATGCGGGCGGTTTCCCGCTCGATCGCGCGCTGCCGGGCCAGACGCGCCTCCGACAGGGCGGCATTGATCGCGTTGGCGGCAGGGGCAAGCGCGCCGAGATGCTTGGCCTGCTCCTCGTCGATCTCCAGATCCACGTCCGCGCGGGCCCGGGTGGTCAGATCCGAGGCGAGCGCGAGGATCGGCTTGGCCACGTTTTCATCGAACAGAAGCCCGATCCACACCGACAGGCCCAGCACGCCGAGCCCGGCCAGGGCGCCCGCGATCACGTAGCCATCCATCGGACCGCCGGCGCGCGCATGGCCAAGCCACAGCCCCACCGCGATCAGCGCCATACCGCCAAGGCCAAGTGCCGCGAAGAAAAGCGCAAAGCGCAGTCGCAGCCCCAGACGCTTCGCCAGCCGCTCAATCATCGCCGCTCTCCCCCAGCATCTCGGTGATGCGCGCGGTCAGATCGGCGGTGGCAAAGGGCTTGCTCATGAAGGCGTCGGCGCCCACGGCCAGCCCCTTGCGACGCTCCACGTCGCCGCCGCCGGCGGTGATCATCAGCACCTTGATCCCCGCGAGATCGGGATCACGGCGGATGATCTCGCAGATCTCGTACCCGGAGCGTTCCGGCAGCATCACGTCGAGCACCACGAGATCGGGGCGCTCCTCGCGCAGCGCCTCCAACGCGGCATTGCCCGTCGCCTCGCGGCGCAGGTGGAATCCCGCGCGCCCGATCAGATGGGTCAGCGCGAGCGCGATATTATCCTCGTCCTCGACGAGCAGTACGGTCTTTTGCGACATTGCGGGCCTCCTCTCCCGGTCATGCCAAGCTCAGTCACGACTGGCACAGCGCCTCCATCATCGGGTCGTCGTCGTTCACACTCCTCCATGTGGCATTGTCCGGGTCGGCCAGTGCGGCGGTGCTCACATCGGCGCGCGCGCCGGACTCGCAATCCACCAGTTGCGGGCGTTTCGCGGGCGGTGTCCAGCGCGCGAAAAGATACACGTCCGCCAGCAGGACACCGGTCGCATCCGCCTTGGTCTGCACTCCCGTGCGGTCCAGCGCCATGATCCGCGTGGTCTGCGGCACCACATAGGTCCACGGCTTCCAGAACCGCGTCTCCTCGACCGTTGTCAGCACCTCGACCCCGTCGGGAAAGCCCGCGACCGTACGCCCGGCCCATGTATATTCCGACCAGACCGCGTAGCCCAGCATCGCGGCGCCTGCGGCCACCGGCGCGATCCAGCGTGGCAGGCGCCCGCGGCTCAGGTGCCCGGCGATCAGCGCCAGACCGGCTGCCGCGATCCCTGCGGCGAATGTCGCGATCAGTTCGAAAAACATGGTCTACTCACGCGCCCCTCTGGATTGCCCGATGGCCGATTGCATCGTCTTGACCACCATGAAGGCATCGCGCAAGTGATTACGTTCCAGATCCGACATCTCGGCGGGATTCATGAAATTGTCCGGCGCCTCGCCGCGCGCCACCTGCCCCGCCTGATGGCGCAGCCGGGTCTCGGCGATCAGGTCATAGGCGTCCAGCAGGTCATGCGCGCCGCTTTTCGAGATCACGCCCGCGTCGCGCGCGCCCTCGATCCGGTCGCGGGTGCCCGACGCGGTGAGGGATCCCAGGAGCGCATAGATCCGCCCCAGATCGACCACCGGCACCACCCCCGACGCCTTGAGGTCGATGGTGTTGCGGTTCTCGCCCGACCGGATCAGCGTGAAGCCGCGGAAAAACCCCAGCGGCACGGTATGCTTGAGCGAGTTCGAGATCATGTGCGCCACGAAGATCGAGTTTTTCTTGGCCTTCGCCAGAACCTCGGTTTCGAGATTCTCGAACAGCGCGAAGTCGCCGGCGACCGGGCGCAGATCGAACATCACCGATGCCAGCATCTGCGCCTCGTTGTCGGGCTGCCGGATCCAGCGGTCGAAATAGTCACGCCACACACGACGCGGCTGCCGCCAGCGCGGATTGGTCGCCATCATGTCGCCGGGGCAATAGTAGAACCCGCAGATGTCCAGCCCGTCGCTGACGGATTTTGCCATCTCGGCGAAATAGGCGTCATGCGCGTCGGCGCGGAACGCGTCGTCGAGGATCAGGCAATTGTCCTGATCGCTGACACCGGTCTGTTCGCGGCGGCCCTGACTGCCGCAGGCGGCCCAGAGATAGGGCACCGGCGGGGGCCCGAGCCTTTCCTCGGCCAGCGTCAACAGGCGGCGGGTGATCGCATCGGTGATATCGGTGATCCGCCGGGTGATAGAGCCGGGCTTGACGCCGGCCTGCACCAGCTGCGCCAGCAGCCCCGGCACCTGCTCCATGACATGCGCCATGTCCTCTGCCGATTGCGCGCTTGCGATGTCGGCGACCATGTGGCTGGCGGTGGCGGCCTGCTGCCGGAAGAGATCGGTCTTGCCGATCATCCCCACGACGCGGCCGTCCTGCACCACCGGCAGGTGGTTGACGCCCAGTTCGGCCAGCTTCATCAGCGCATCGAGGCCAAGACGGTCCGGCGCGATGGTCACCGGATCGGGGGTCATCACCTGCGAGACCTGGATCGTGCCGTCGAGATCCTCGGCCAGCACCTTGTTGCTCAGATCGCGCACCGTGATAATCCCAGCAAGGCGGTCACCCTTCATCACCACGACCGAGGAGATGCCGTGGTTGCGCATCAGCCGCGCAACATCCGAAATCGTGGCCTCGGGCGTGCAGGTGATCGGCTCTTTCGCCATCAGGTCCGACACCTGCAGCGCGGTCAGACCGGTGGCAAAGGGCCCGGTCTCGCCGGGATCGGTGGGTTTGGCGCGTGCAAACCAGCTGGCCACGGTCTCGCAGCGCTCGATCAGCATGTCGAAATGCTCTTTGGGGATCAGGATCAGGCGCGCGGCCTCGGTCGAGCGCACGTCGAGCTGTGCGGTCCCGTCGCGCAGCAGCCCGCGCTCGCCCATGATCTCGCCGGGGCCGCGATGCGCCACCAGATCATGCGCGCCCGCCTGCATGTCGAACTCGCCGCTTTCGATCAAGTAAAGCCCGTCCAGCGGATCGCCCTTGCGCAAAAGTATCTCGTCCGCGCCCATCTCGATGCGTCGCAGATCGGGGGCGATGCGCGCGCGCAGATCCCCCGACAGGTCATCGAAAGGTGCGTGACGGCACAGGATCTTGATCAGGGCGGGGTCTGCGTCGCTCATGCCGGCCGGCTCCGTCTGGGTCAGGGTGTGTGCATCATGGTGTGTGGGAAAATCGCCTAAAAGCGCCCATCTCTTGCCGAAAATTCCGGCGGGCGTCGGTGGAACAGGGGCGGCACGCGCCGCCCCTGCCCGTCCGTGTCAGTGGTCGGCTGCAGCAGCTGCGGCGCCTTTCGGCACGCGCACGCTTTCAACCAGATCGTCGATCTCCTGCGGGATCGGCGCCGTCAACTTCGAGACGGTGAACGCCACGATGAAGTTGAGGATCGCCCCGACAGCCCCGAAGGACACCGATTTGACCGTGCCAAGCAGCGGATCGTCATCGGTGAAGCTGTTGGTGTCGGGGATGAACAACCAGCCCTTATGCAGGAAGATATAGACCAGCGTGACGATCAGGCCGGTCAGCATGCCCGCCACGGCACCGTGATTGTTCACCTTGGTGAAGATGCCCATCATCAGCGCCGGGAAGATTGACGCCGCCGCGATGCCGAATGCCAGCGCCACGGTTTCCGCCGCAAAGCCCGGCGGGTTGAGCCCGAGATACGAGGCCACGATGATCGCCCCCGCCATCGCGATCCGTGCCGACAGAAGCTCTCCCTTCTCCGAGATGTTGGGCGCAAACCGCCCCTTCACCAGATCGTGGCTGACCGCAGACGAGATGGCCAGCAACAGACCTGCCGCCGTCGACAGCGCCGCGGCGATGCCACCGGCAGCCACCAGACCGATCACCCAGCCGGGCAGGTTGGCGATCTCCGGGTTGGCGAGCACGAGGATGTCACGGTTGAAGTTGGTCAGCTCGTTGCCTTCCCAGCCTTCTTCCGCGGCGCGTGCCTGCATGTCGGCGTCATCGTCGTTGTAGTACTGGATGCGACCATCGTCGTTCTTGTCTTCCCATCCCAGAAGGCCGGTCTGCTGCCATGTGGCCATCCAGTCATAGGCGGGATCGTCCGCGATCTGCTGGGTCGAGACCGCCTGCCCCGAGGTGCCTTCCGGCCACATCAACTCGGTGATGTTCAGACGCGCCATCGCCCCCACGGCCGGAGCCGTCAGATAGAGCAGCGCGATGAAGACCAGCGCCCAGCCTGCCGACCAGCGCGCATCGGCCACGCGCGGCACGGTGAAGAAGCGCATGATGACATGTGGCAGACCCGCCGTGCCGATCATCAGTGACAGGGTGAAAAGCACCATGTTGAGCGTGTCACCGTGATGCAACGTGTACTCGTTGAAGCCCAGCTCGTCGACGATCTGATCGAGCCGTTCCAGAAGCGGCTGCCCGCTCGCGGTATGCTCGGAAAACAGGCCGAACATCGGGATCGGATTGCCAGTCAGTTGCAGCGAGATGAACACCGCCGGGATCGTGTAGGCGGTGATCAGCACGACATATTGCGCGACCTGCGTGTAGGTCACGCCCTTCATGCCGCCAAAGACCGCATAAGCAAAGACCACACAGGCGCCGATCAGCAGGCCAAGCGTGTTGCTGACCTCCAGGAAGCGGCCAAAGGCCACGCCGACACCGGTCATCTGGCCGATCACGTAAGTCAGCGACGCCACGATGAGACAGATCACCGCGACCAGACGCGCGGTCGGTGAATAGAACCGGTCACCGATGAACTCGGACACCGTGTATTTGCCGAACTTGCGCAGATAAGGCGCCAGCAGCAGCGCCAGCAGCACATACCCCCCGGTCCAGCCCATCAGGAAGGACGAGTTGTCATAGCCGGTGAACGCGATGAGACCGGCCATCGAGATGAAACTTGCCGCCGACATCCAGTCTGCCGCGGTGGCCATGCCGTTGGTTACGGGGTGAATGCCGCGCCCGGCTGCATAGAATTCGCTGGTCGAGCCGGCACGCGCCCAGACCGCGATACCGATATAGAGCGCGAAACTCGCCCCCACGAACAGCAGGTTGATTGTAAACTGATCCATTGGTCCCTGCCCCTGTTACTCTTCACCGACGCCGTGTTCGGCATCCAGCTTGTTCATCCGCCATGCATAAAAGAAGATCAGCGCCAGAAAGACGAGGATCGACCCTTGCTGCGCGAACCAGAATCCCACGTCGGTCCCGCCGACGGAGATGCCCGAAAGCAGCGGGCGCAGCAGGATGCCGAAGCCGAACGACACCAGCGCCCATATCACCAGGCTGATGAGAATGATGCGCACATTGGTTTTCCAATATGCCCTGGCCGATTCCTTTTCCTTTTCCGTGACTGCCAAAACGTTACCTCCCTTTAGGTATGGATAGTTTCCAGCCCGACCGGGACCATCCCGGCGCGGGGTCTCCCTCAGGCGGTGGCCGCTTTGACCACCGCGTTCAGTTCTCGCGCCACGGCGTCAATCTCGCCCATGGCATCGACACGGGCAAGCACGCCCTTGCCGCCGTAATAGTCGATCAGCGGCGCCGTCTGCGCGTGATACGCGCTCAGCCGGCTTGCCACGGTCTCGGCATTGTCGTCGGCGCGGCGGGTCATGTCGGTGCTTCCGCACTTGTCGCAGACACCCTCCACTGTCGGCGTCTTGAACGTGTCGTGATAGCCCTCGCCGCACGCGCCGCAGGTATAGCGGCCCGAGATGCGCTCCACCATCGCGGCATCGTCCACCTCTAGGCTGACGGCGGCGCGAATGCTCTGATCCATGTCAAACATCAGCGCATCCAGCGCTTCGGCCTGCACCGTGGTGCGCGGAAACCCGTCGAGGATGACGCCGTTTGCGCAATCGTCCTCGGACAGCCGGTCGCGCAGGATGGCTATGACGATCTCGTCAGAGACAAGTTCGCCCGCCTCCATCACCGCCTTGGCCTGTCTGCCGGCATCCGTGCCGGCGGCCACGGCGGCACGCAACAGATCCCCAGTAGACAGCTGCACAAGCCCGAAGGTCTCTTCGAGCATGCGCGCCTGCGTGCCCTTGCCCGCGCCCGGAGGCCCGAGCAGGATGAGGTTCGCGGGGGTCTGGCCCGGTCCGTCCATCATGCGTCCCTCCGCTCAGGCATTGGCGCGATTGGCGATGAGATCGTCGACCACCGACGGATCGGCCAGCGTCGAGGTGTCGCCAAGGCTGTCATACTCATTCTCCGCGATCTTGCGCAGGATGCGGCGCATGATCTTGCCGGACCGGGTCTTGGGCAGGCCCGGCGCCCACTGGATCACGTCCGGCTTGGCGATCGGGCCGATCTCGGTGCGCACCCATTTCTGCAATTCGGCGCGCAACTCGTCGGTGGGCTCGACCCCGTCCATCAGGGTCACGTAGCAATAGATGCCCTGCCCCTTGACGTCATGCGGATAGCCCACGACCGCCGCCTCGCTGACATGCTGATGGGCGACCAGCGCGGATTCCACCTCGGCAGTGCCCATGCGGTGACCCGACACGTTGATCACGTCATCGACCCGGCCGGTGATCCAGTAATCGCCGTCGGCGTCGCGCTTGCAGCCGTCGCCGGTGAAGTAATAGCCCTTGTATTGCTGGAAATAGGTCGCCTTGAACCGGTCGTGATCGCCCCAGACGGTGCGCATCTGCCCCGGCCAGCTATCCTTCATGGCCAGCACACCCGTGGCTTCGGTCTCGGTCACTTCCTTGCCGGATTCCGCCTCCAGCACGACGGGCTGCACGCCGAAGAATGGCCGCGTGGCCGATCCGGGCTTGGGTGCATGGTCGACGCCCGGCAGTGGCGTGATCAGGATACCGCCCGTCTCGGTCTGCCAGAACGTGTCGACGATCGGGCAGCGGCCCTTGCCGACAGTCTCGTGGTACCATGTCCATGCCTCGGGATTGATCGGCTCGCCGACCGAGCCGAGGATGCGCAGACTGCTCAGGTCGCTGGCCTCGACAGGGTCCGTACCCTTGCTCATCAGCGCGCGGATCGCGGTGGGCGCGGTGTAGAACTGCGTCACCTTGTGCTTTTCGCAGACCTGCCAGAACCGGCCCGCATCGGGCCATGTCGGCACGCCCTCGAACATCAGCGTGGTCGCGCCGTTGGCCAGAGGGCCGTAGACGATATAGCTGTGGCCGGTGACCCAGCCCACATCGGCGGTGCACCAGTAGACATCCCCGGGATGATAATCGAACACGTATTCATGCGTCATCGAGGCGTAGGTCAGATACCCGCCCGAGGTATGCACCACGCCCTTGGGCTGCCCGGTCGATCCCGATGTATAGAGGATGAACAGCGGGTCTTCGGCGTTCATCTCTTCGGCCGGGCAATCGTCCGAAACCTTTGCGGCCTCTTCATGCCACCAGAAATCGAGACCGCGACGCCACGCCACCTGCCCGCCGGTGCGCTTGACCACGAGGGTCTTCACATCCGCGACGTCATGCAGCAGCGCCTGATTGACATTGTCCTTAAGCTTGGTCGCGCGCCCGCCGCGCGGCGCCTCGTCGGCGGTGATCACCACCTTCGCGTCACAGCCATTGACCCGCGCCCCGAGGGCATCGGGCGAGAAGCCGGCGAAGACGATCGAATGGATCGCGCCGATCCGCGCACAGGCCAGCATCGCATACGCGGCCTCTGGGATCATCGGCAGGTAGATCACCACCCGGTCGCCGCGGTCCACGCCCATGGACTTCAGCACATTGGCCATCTTGCAGGTCTGCGCGTGCAATTCCTTGTAGGAGATGTGCAGCGCTTCGTCCTTGGGATCGTCGGGCTCCCAGATGATGGCGGTCTGATCGCCGCGGGTCTCCAGATGCCGGTCGATGCAGTTGGCCGCGACGTTCAGCGTGCCATCCTCGTACCACTTGATCGAGACATTCTCGAAGGCGAAGGACGTGTCCTTGACGCGCGTGTAGGGCTTGATCCAGTCGAGCCGCTTGCCATGCTTGCCCCAGAAGCCATTGGGATCGGTTATCGAGTCCTCGTACATGCGCGCATAGGTATCGGCATCGATGTGAAATTCGCCCGGCGCGGCGGCATTCGGGTGCTTTTGGTCGTTCATAGCTTTTCCTCCATCCCTGATCACCCGGGGCGTTCCGGATGACATCTGCATTCTGTCGCATACTATACGTCGACACTGCCACCAGATTAACACGGCTGATGCAACTTATTAAAATCATGTGAAACTTGACGTGTCAGCCCTCCGTCCTTTTGTAAAATTCTTTGACTGCCTCGCTCATTCACAGACAGTTTCGCGGCTTATCAGGGGGTTGCCCGGTCAACATCAGAGTTCATATGGCAAAAAAATTCAAGGCAAATCGCACGAAAATTGCGCGCACGCGCACGCGGACAGCGATCTGTCGCGGCTCATGATGACCCCGGGACAAGGGCTGGGCGGAATCACCCTCCGGATTGATTCGCCTTGAGCCGTCAACGAGGCCGCACACCGCGCCGCACCCTCAGCCAGATCCGGGCGCGCCCTGAGATGGTCACGGCCGGCCCTGCCGCCCCGATCCGGTCCCTGTTCATCGCCATGACCGGGGCCTTACCCGGCCGGAAACATGCCCCGACGCGCGGCCACGGGGCAATTCCGTGATCTCTCCAGAAAAATGCTGCACTGCAGCATGATCTGTGATAGGATCGGAGGATCAAATAAAGGAAACATTTTCAAATGCAGCCGACAAACCCTTTCGACCTGAGCAATCTCGTCATCCCCAGCCTTGACCTTCTGACCGAGGTTCAGATGGTCGTGTCCATGCGACTGGCTGGCATGATGGGCTTCTGGCCCGTCGGGATGGATGAACCCCACCGGATGATCTCCGAAAAGGGCCCCGCCCTGATGGGTGCTGCCACCCACGCCCACACCGCCGCGCTGGCCGGCCACCGCCTCGACGAGATCCTGATCGCGGCGATCACCCCGCTGACCGGCACCGCCCGCAACAACCGCGTCCGCCTGTCCGCGGCACGGGCAGGCTGACGGACGCGCGTCGGGTTGTGGCGCTAGTCGGGACGCGTTTCGCCGGACCCGCCGACCAGTGTCGGCAACTTTCCAGTGTCGGCAACTTTCGCAGCCGCAGTATCCGATGTCCGCAGGCGCGTCGGTGGCCTCGATCTCGACCGCGCCGCAAAAACAGTGCCCCGATACGTGTCAGGCATGTGTGCTCCTCCCTCACATGTGCGCGTCTCGCGTACCACTTCATACCATTTCCCCGCGCCGCGCGGAACCGGGCCGAAAGGGCGCGTCCGCCCTCGCCGCAGGCCCTTGCATCTTCTGCCACGGGTGACACATTACCGCGAAGGAGACGCCAATGCCCTACGCCCATTCCGACAAATCCGACGCCGTTCTCGCCCATCCGGCCCCGGATGTCGCGACGCGCGAAAAGCTCGAAGGCGGCAGGCCGTTCGTGATGGCGACCACGTTCGAGCCGGCGGGCGACCAGCCCACCGCGATCGCCGAGCTCAGCCGCGGCGTTCTGGGCGGCGAGCACGATCAGGTACTGCTCGGCGCGACCGGCACCGGCAAGACCTTCACCATGGGCAAGATCATCGAGGAAACGCAGCGCCCCGCGATCATCCTCGCGCCCAACAAGACGCTGGCCGCCCAGCTTTATGGCGAGTTCAAGGGCTTCTTTCCCGACAACGCGGTGGAATATTTCGTCAGCTATTACGACTACTACCAGCCCGAGGCCTACGTGCCGCGCTCGGACACCTTCATCGAGAAGGAATCCCAGATCAACGAACAGATCGACCGGATGCGCCATTCGGCCACCCGGGCGCTGCTGGAACGCGACGACGTGATCATCGTCGCCTCGGTGTCGTGCATCTATGGCATCGGCTCGGTGGAGACCTATGGCGCGATGACCCAGGATCTGCATGTCGGTTCGGACTATGACCAGCGCAAGATCATGGCCGATCTGGTGGCCCAGCAATACAAGCGCAACGATCAGGCCTTTCAGCGCGGCAGCTTCCGGGTGCGCGGCGACAGCCTCGAGATCTTCCCCGCCCACCTCGAGGATCGCGCATGGCGGCTCTCGTTTTTCGGAGACGAGCTCGAGGCGATCACCGAATTCGACCCGCTGACCGGCGAGAAGACCGGCAGTTTCGACAAGATCCGCGTCTACGCCAATTCGCACTACGTGACCCCGAAACCGACGATCCAGCAGGCCATCATCAACATCAAGAAGGAGCTGCGCACCCGACTCGACCAGCTCGTGGGCGAGGGCAAGCTGCTCGAGGCGCAGCGGCTCGAACAGCGCACGCAGTTCGATCTTGAGATGCTTGAGGCGACCGGCGTCTGCAACGGTATCGAGAACTATTCACGCTACCTCACGGGGCGTGCGCCCGGCGAGCCGCCCCCCACGCTGTTCGAGTTCATCCCCGACAATGCCATCGTCTTCGCCGACGAGAGCCATGTGTCGGTCCCGCAGATCGGCGGCATGTACAAGGGCGACTTCCGCCGCAAGATGACGCTGGCCGAGCATGGCTTTCGCCTGCCGTCCTGCATGGACAACCGCCCCCTCAAGTTCGAGGAATGGAACGCCATGCGCCCGCAATCGGTGTTCGTCTCGGCCACCCCGGCGGCGTGGGAGATGGAGCAGACCGGCGGCGTATTCACCGAACAGGTGATCCGCCCCACAGGCCTCATCGACCCCTATATCGAGATCCGCCCCGTCGACAGCCAGGTCGACGATCTGCTCGACGAGGTGCGGCGCGTGGCGGCGGCCGGCTACCGCACGCTGTGTACGACACTGACCAAACGCATGGCCGAGGACCTGACCGAATACCTGCACGAACAGGGCATCCGCGTGCGCTACATGCATTCCGAGATCGACACGATCGAGCGGATCGAGATCCTGCGCGACCTGCGGCTCGGCGCCTTCGACGTGCTGGTCGGCATCAACCTGCTGCGCGAGGGGCTCGACATCCCCGAATGCGGGCTGGTGGCCATTCTGGACGCCGACAAGGAAGGGTTCCTGCGCTCGGAAACCTCGCTGATCCAGACCATCGGGCGGGCGGCGCGCAATTCCGAGGGCCGGGTCATCATGTATGCCGACCGCATCACCGGCTCGATGGAGCGCGCCATCGGCGAGACCGACCGCCGCCGCGCCAAGCAGATCGCCTATAACGAGGAACACGGCATCACGCCTGCGACGATCCGCAAGAACGTCGATGATGTGCTGCAGGGGCTCTACAAGGGCGACGTGGACATGAACCGCGTGACCGCGAAAGTGGACAAACCGCTCGCCGGCGCCAACATGAAGGCCCATCTGGAAGGGCTGCGCACCGACATGCGCAAGGCCGCCGAGAACCTCGAATTCGAGGAAGCCGCCCGCCTGCGCGACGAGGTCAAGCGGCTGGAGGCCGTCGATCTCGCCGTGGCGGATGACCCCCTCGCCCGTCAACAGGCAGTGGAAAAGGCCTCCGCCGAGGCCACCAAGGGCAAGGGCCGCTCCACCGCCGGCAGGCCGGGGCAGCGGGGCGGGAACGTAAAGAGAAGGGGGCGGTAGTCGAACTTCAAATGATCGAGGTCTTCAACAGGGGCTGCGAATTGCATTAAGGCAGTACTGTGCGTTAAAAGAAATCGATCCAACTTGGCTTGACTGACCACTC